>JAGTUZ010000069.1 GCA_018224415.1 Bacteroidota bacterium
ACAAGAAACTCGTCGAGGTCGATGGCGCGCCGTACGACGCCGGGGCGCTGCCCTGTTTCGGTGCGGATGGTGCGGACCGTTTGCTCGTGTCGTTCACGCTGAGCAATCAGGGAAGCTCAGTCGCGGAAAACGTGTTGCTGCGCATTCAGCCCGGACCGCGTTTCGCGGCGGATGAAGACGCGCTGCCGCCGGGCGTCTCCGTCGCGTCGGGCGCGGTGGAGGCCGTCTGTCCAACCATACTTCCCGGCGAGACCCGACGGCTGCTGCTGCCGTTCCGCGCCGCCGACGATGCCTGCGCCCGCGTGTACGACAGCACCGATGTCGTCGCGTCCATGACCGCGACGTACGACGGCGGTTACGCATTGTCGGGCAAGCTGGTCAAGGATCGCTTCACCGTTCCCGACGAACGTGCGATCGATCTTCCTGCTCATGATTTCGCGATTCGCCGGCTGCTGACGTCGCGTTCCGAGGTCTGTCCGGGCGGAACGGTGACGCTGTACCTCGAGGTCGAGAACGGTCCCGTCGCGGCGACTGCGGTGACGGCCGCATATTACGGCATCATCAACGGCACGGACACGCTGCTGCTCGCCGAACAGCAGATCGACGCTCTGGCGGCATTTTCCACCGCGGTGCTCTCGGCCACGGTCGACGTTCCCGAGGAGGCACAACGCTTCGAATACTTCGTGCAACTCGATCCCGACGCGGCCTACGACGAATTCTGCGAGAGCAACAACGTGGGCGGCATGCAACTGCCCGTGGCGGGACGTGAGTGGATCCTCGACGTCGCGAGCCATCCCAATCCCATGCACAACGAGACAACGATCCGCTACACGCTCCCGCGCGAGACGCGAGGACTCACGCTCGCCGTGTACGACCTCGACGGCCGCGAGGTCGGCCGGGTTGCCTCGCCCCCCGGAGGCATCGGCGCGAACAGCGTCGTCTGGCGCAACGGCACACTGCCCGCCGGCACGTACTTCTACACCTTCCACGGAACCGACGCGGACGGGGAGGACGTGCGATTCACCGGGAGGGTTGTAAAGCTGTAGGACGAGAACGGAATCTGGGGACGGTGCCAGCCTGGGGACGGTGCCAGCCTGGGGACGGTGCCAGCCTGGGGACGGTGCCAGCCTGGGGACGGCGCGCACCAGCGCGCCGAGCAAAATCCCGATACCGAGTGCGAGTGCGAGTGCGAGATCGAGATCGAGTTCGAGTCCGAGTGCGAGTGCGAGTCCGAGATCGAGTTCGAGTCCGAGATCGAGTCCGAGATCGAGTCCGAGATCGAGTCCGAGATCGAGTCCGAGATCGAGTGCGGGTGCGAGTTCGAGATCGAGTTCGCGATCGCGATCGAACATCCAAAATCCTACATCCTACGTCCGCAGCCTGTAACCGAATCCCAACCTCTGTGTCCACTACACGCTGATTGACAAAACCGTAGCAGAGGAGGGTTTCCCATGAAGCGATGCTATCTCATCGCCGTGTTGCTCGTGCTGTTCGTGGCAGGGGCACGGGCGCAGGTGTACTGGCAGTCGGATTTCGGCCCGTGGGGTGGAAGGGTGAACGATCTGTTCGAGGACGCTGGAGGAACGCTGTACGCGGCGACGATGCTCTTCGCAGGCACGCTCGACGGCGGCCTGGTCTGGAATCCCTACGGCAGCGGGCTGCGCAGCGAGGAAATCCTCGACCTCGTGGCGGGCACGGACGGCCATCTCTACGCCGGCACCGTGCGCGGACTCGCGCGATCGACCTAT
Source organism: Bacteroidota bacterium (assembly GCA_018224415.1). GTDB lineage: Bacteria > Bacteroidota > Ignavibacteria > SZUA-365 > SZUA-365 > SZUA-365. Next base: position 1,749 of record JAGTUZ010000069.1, read on the forward strand.
CCAGTGCTCACCGCGAAGTATCTCACGCCTGATTTCCGCCTCGAGCAGAACACCCCCAATCCTGCGACCGACGTGGCCGTGTTCGGATGGTCCATTCCCCATGCGGGCCACGTGCGTATGTCGCTGCACGACGTGCTGGGCCGTGAACTCGCGGTGTTGCTCGACGCGCCGGCCGAGCCGGGACTGCACTGGCAGAGCGTGGACACCCGGGCGTTGGTGCCGGGCACGTATTTCTGTGTGTTGCGCTTCGAAGGGCAGTTGCGGGACAGGAAGTTCCAGGTGGTGCGGTGATGGCATGCACGAGCACGTGTACGAGTGCGAGAACGATGTCGTCTCGCATGCAAAATATAACTGCATACATACGAGGATTGCGATGCGATTGTTATTGATTTGCTGGATGCTGGTCTTCGCGCTTGCCGCATGCACGGATGACAATTCGCCCGCGGCTCCGGATGCCCCACGAACAGTGGACACGACGCTGGCGATCAACTGTCCGTACGTCACCGCGGTGACGGCGGAGTTGGAGATCCGTTACAGGGCTGGGCGGGACGTCGAACTGTATCGCGACGATATCCGCATCCACGTCTTCCACAGCCTGTTCAAGGATACGGTGTTCACCGATCAACACCTCGAGGAGGACCGTCACTACGTCTACTCGGTGGTCGAACGGACACCGGATGGTGGGGCGTGGAAACGTGATTACGTTGCGGTACGGACATTTCCCGTCAGCCGGCGTTCGCTGGATTTCCAGTGGTTGGGGGGATGGGGTGACCTCCATGATGTTTGCTGTGCGCCTGATGGACGAGTGCTGCTGACCGGCACGGCGGCTCCACTCTTCATCCATGATGGCGTCCGATTGAAAGGCGCGGGTCTTGCCGCCCGCGGAGCGGGTCTCTCGCTCGAGCTTCTCCCGGACGGCAGCATCGTGATACTCACCGAGCATGAGCTCATCTTTTTCTCAGGCGGGCAAGCCAACGTCCGTCCCCTCCCGCAGAGCCTCAACCACGCCCATCTTCGGCATTATGGCGGTGACGCCGTCGTGTTCGGCGGCGCGGACGGGTCCATCTACCGCGCGAACCCGCGGGAGATCGAGCAGTTCATGCAGCCGCCGGGATCAATCTGCTGGATCTACGACCTCGCTGTCCATGAGGGCATGGTGTACGCATTGATCTTCGATCGGGCGACAGGGTCAGCCACCCTCTGGCGCGGCGATGGGCATACCTCCGTGCCCGTGGTCACGGACAGAAGAGGAGACGATCCCAGCCTGCGCATCGACGACGAATTGTACGCGGTATGGGTTGCGCCTTCGGGGGTGATCTACCTCGGCGGACGCTTTCTCCACCGCGTGCACGGTTCACGCGTGACACGTGTCGAAGGGCTGCCGGCACCGCTCCCGGTGCCAGGAATCTATTGCATCGCGGGAATGAGTGACGCGGATTTCATGATTCTTGGTCCCGGACCGTTTTTCCATCATTTCAATGGGCGTGAATTCCACGGAGAGGATCGCACCGATCCCCTCATCCCGCCGCGGACAAGCCCGGTGCGACTGCATCTCGATCCCGCCCAGACCGTCATGCTGCTGCCGGATGTCCCTGACGGACCGACGTTGGGATCGTGGCCGGTCTACGTGCTGTATGCCCGGAATTGAAGTATTCCCACCATTGATGGAACAGCTTGAAAATGAGCGCCTTTCGTACTACTCTTCTCCATGGAAAGGAGAGTTGATTTGTCATGAAAACAGAACAGCCCAACGAACTGCTCGGCATCCTGCACACCCGCTTCGAATCCAATACACATCGCCATCCGAAACTCGCTTGGGAGGACGTTCAGGCCCGGTTGGAGGCCAATCCGAAGAAACTCCAAGCCCTGCACGCAATGCCGGAGGACGTGCGCTCGCTTGGTGGCGCGCTGTTCTGCGACCGTCGCTACGGGCGGGTGTTCACCTACCATAACGGCGCGGAATCCTACTATGCCGCCCGCGGCTTCCGGGCCAAGCTGCGTATCTGATCCCAGCCGCGATCCGGATGGTCGCTTGAAACGGGATCCCTGTCCCGCGCCTACAGCCTACTGCCTACTGCGTGAAGAAAGGCGCGCGAGCGCCTTTCTTCACAATTTCCCTTGTCATTTTCGCCCATCTTCCTTATTTTTCCAAGCTAGTACGATTGCAAACGATCCGTACCCATAACTTATATGTTCGAAGCCCTCTCTGATAGACTGGAAGATGCCCTCCGCCGTGTGCGCGGACAACACCGCATTTCCGAAGACAACGTCTCGGAAACCCTGCGGGAGGTGCGGCGCGCCCTGCTGGAAGCCGACGTCAATTTCCAGGTGACCAAGGACTTCATCGATACGGTGAGGGAACGGGCGCTTGGGGCGGACGTGCTCAAGAGTCTCACGCCGGGACAGCAGATCGTCAAGATCCTGCACGACGAACTGGTGCTGCTCATGGGCAGCGAGCGGACGGACCTGAACTTCGCGCGAAGCGGACCAACCATCATCATGGTGGCCGGCCTTCAGGGTTCGGGAAAAACGACGTTCAGCGCCAAACTGGCACTGCATCTGAAGAGCCAGGGCCGCCAGCCGCTGCTGGTCGCTGCCGACGTCTACCGTCCGGCCGCCATCGGGCAGCTCAAACAGCTTGCCGGACAGATTTCCGTGCCGGTGTATTCCGGCGACGAGAAACAGCCGGTGAAGATCGCCGAGGAAGCGCTCGAATATGCGCGGAAGAATCTCTGCAATGTCATCATCATCGATACGGCGGGACGCCTGTCAATCGACGAACAGATGATGCAGGAGGTCGCCGACATCAAGGCCCGCGTCAATCCGACCGAGATTCTCTTTGTTGTCGATTCGATGACGGGTCAGGATGCGGTCAACACCGCCAAGGCCTTCCACGACCGCCTCGACTACAATGGCGTGGTGCTCACCAAACTCGACGGTGACACACGCGGCGGCGCCGCGCTCTCGATCCGCCGTGTGGTGGACAAGCCGATCAAGTTCGCCTCCGTGGGCGAGAAGCTCGAGGCGCTCGAGCCTTTCCATCCCGATCGCATGGCCTCGCGCATCCTCGGTATGGGCGACATCGTCACCCTCGCCGAGAAAGCACAGGAGCAGTTCGACGAGAATCAGGCTGCGGAGCTCGAACAGAAGATGCGGAAGAACCAGTTCACACTGGAGGACTTCTATGCGCAGCTTCAGGCGATCAAGAAAATGGGGCCGCTCTCTTCGGTGCTTGAAATGATTCCCGGTTTGGGCAAGGCCCTGCGGGGACAGGAAATCGACGACCATTCGTTTGTGAAGATCGAGGCCATGATCCTCTCGATGACGCTCGAGGAACGACAGAAGCCGGCCCTCATCAACGGGTCGCGCCGCAAGCGCATCGCGGCGGGCAGCGGCACCACGGTGCAGGACGTCAACAAGCTGCTCAAGCAGTTCACAGACATGCAGAAGATGATGAAACGCCTGACGCGCGGTGGCATGCGCCAGTTCGCCCAGGGGCTGATGAACCAGAAACCGTCATAAATGATATTTCACTCACTTATTCCTTTTTCCGGAGGCATATTCCGTGGTTAAAATCCGTCTGCAGAGAAGAGGCAGAAAACAACTCCCGATCTACAAGATCGTGGCCGCAGACTCCCGCTATCCCCGCGATGGCCGCTTCATCGAGGCGCTCGGCAATTACGAGCCGCTGCAGAAGCCGGCCCTGATCGAAATCGACGAAGAGCGCGCGCTCTACTGGCTGCAGGTTGGCGCACAGCCCACTGACACTGCCCGCAGCCTCCTCAGCGAGACCGGTCTCATGCTGCGTCTGCACCTGATGCGCAAGGGCAAGTCGGAAGCCGAGATCGCGGAAGAGATGGAGAAGTGGCGCCAGGCCAAGGACGCCCGCCGCGCCAAAAGCCTGTCGAAGAAGCAGATTCGCGCGCAGCGCAAGTCCGAGGCAGACGCGAAGGTGAAGGCCGAGGAAGAGGCCAAGGCGAAGGCCGAAGCTGACGCCAAGGCGAAGGAAGAAGCAGCAGCCAAGGCGAAGGAAGAAGCAGAGGCGAAGGCGAAGGCCGATGCCGAAGCCGCCGAAGCTCCGGCCGCTGACGCTCCGGCCGAGGAAGCACCCGCTGCCGAAGCACCCGCTGCCGAAGCACCCGCTGCCGAAGACAAAGCCGCGGAATAATTCCGCCGCTCTCCCACATCAGTCCATCCTCCGAAGGAGACCGCACGCATGTCCCGTGAGCGCTGTCTGATCGGAAGCGTCGTCGCAGCTCATGGCATACGCGGCGTCGTGAAGGTACAGTCCTTCTCCGATGTACCGGGCCGCTTCTCCGCCCTCGAAAGCGTGCTGCTCGGCAGGACGCCCGCGAAGGCGGCTGCCGTGCGCGTGCTCTCGGCGTCGGATGACGGTCCGAAAGTGCTGATGCAGTTCGAGGATTGCGACGATCGCGATGCGGCAGAACGGTTGGTGGGAATGAATCTGTACATCGAGGACGCCGACATGGCGTCTCCGCCCGAAGGACGGCATTTCATTCACGATCTCATCGGCTGCGCGGTGTTTACCGCCTCCGGAGACGCCCGCGGCACGGTGCGTGATGTCATGCTGATGCCGGCCAACGATGTGTACGTCGTCGATTACAAGGGCCACGAGGTCCTCGTCCCCGCTGTCCCGGCATTCATCCTGGCCGTGGATACCGCAGGCAAACGCATTACCATCGAGGAGATCCCCGGTTTGTTCGACCACCTCGAAGAAGACGACGAAGGCGATCCGGGACGGAGATCCTGATGAGAGTCGACGTTGTCACGGCCTTCCCGCCGTTGTTCCAGGGGCCGCTCAGCGAGAGCATCCTTAAACGCGCGCAGGCGGCCGGCCATGCTGAAATCATTGTGCATGATCTTCGCGCCTATGCGTTTGACAAACACCGCACGCTCGACGATACGCCCTATGGCGGCGGCGCGGGAATGATCCTCAAAGCCGAGCCGCTGTTTGCATGCGTCGATACGCTGCAGTCGCAGCGCCGGTACGATGAGGTAATTCTCACTTCGCCCGCGGGCCGGGTGTATGACCAGAATCTGGCCAAACGCCTCTCGATGATGGGCAACCTCATCATCATTTGCGGGCATTACAAGGGCGTCGACCAGCGGGTGATCGATACGCTGGTCACGATGGAAATATCCATCGGCGATTATGTGCTCACCGGCGGCGAACTGGCCGCGGCCGTGATCATCGATTCGGTGGTACGCCTGATCCCGGGTGTCATTGGTGACGGAGAGTCGATGCTGACCGATTCGTTCATGGAAGGTGAACTCGACTGTCCCTACTATACGCGTCCCCCGGAATTCCGCGGGATGTCTGTTCCGGAAGACCTGCTCTCCGGTGACCACAAGCGTGTCGCCGCATGGCGCGCGCGGGCCGCACGGATGCTCACGAAACAGCGTCGTCCGGACCTGCTGACAGACGCGATCGAGGACGCGGAGCATGGCAGAAGAAAACGAAAATAGCTGTATATTTGAATCAATAGGATGATATAATCCAAGGAGTTTTTCCCATGAACAAAATCGATCTCATTGAAAAGTCCATGATGCGCAGCGACCTGGCGGATTTCAAGCCCGGCGATGTCGTCAATGTGCACGTGCGCGTCAAGGAAGGTAACAAGGAGCGCATCCAGGAATACCAGGGCATCGTGATCTCGATCAAGGGTCCTGGCCTGCGCCGCACGTTCACCGTACGCAAGGTCAGCAACGGCATCGGCGTCGAGCGTATTTTCCCGATCCACTCGCCGTCCATCGCCAAGGTGGAAAAGGTGCGCAACGGAAACGTCCGCCGCGCCAAACTGTTTTACCTTCGCAACCTCGCCGCCAAGCAGGTCCGCGCAAAAACTACCTGACCCCCTTTTCTTTTTGCAGATTCTGACACAAGAGACATGCCCTGCATGTCTCTTGTCGCAACGGAGATTCCATGCCCAGACTTGTCGCCCGCCATCACGAAATCAACCGACAGCTTCTCGAGGAATTGCAGCGTGCCGGCGGTCCCGGCCTCGACGTACAGGATCTTCCGCCCGAGGAGGCGTCATGGACCCTGGCCGAAGCGGAGACCGACGTGGCCCTGGTGTCACCGCTGTTCTTCGGCAAGCGCGAGAGTGACGTCGCCCTCCTGGGCGGCGCCTGTGTCGCTGCCGTGGGAGCCACCGGCGAATGGCGGCTGCATTTCCATGGCGGCCTGCGCAGCATCGGAACCGTCGGGTATTTCGGCAACGGCGGCATTGCGGTGATACTGGCTGAAATATTGCTCAAGGAGAAATATGGGATGTCGCCGCGCATGCAGAAGCTGCCGATGCCCGATGACACACATTCCGCCCAGGTCCTCTTCGACACGCTCGATGCGATCGTGACGACGGATGATACGCAGCGTGCGGGACTCTCCGCTCCAGGCTTCATCGACCTGATCGACGAATGGTTTGACATGACGCAGCTGCCGCTGGTGCGGGAAGTGTTTATCGGCTGGGAATCGCGACTGGACGTCACCATCGATGCTGCCGTCCATGCCGCAGGCCTGGCCGCCGACGCCGCGGCGCTCCAGCACGTCGAGGAGAAACTGCAGGGACGGGGCGTGGAATCCGAACTGGAATTGCTGCCCGCACATTTTCGCTATCGCTTCACCGAAGACGTTATCGAGGGATTGCAGACGTTCTTCCACCTCGCGTTTGCTCACGGTCTCCACCGCGACATTCCGGACCTCGTCTTCTGGTCGGAGGAGGAATCGTCAGACCGTGAGGGCGTGAGGGCGTGAGGACGTGAGGACGTGAGGGCGTGAGGGCGTGAGGGCGTGAGGGCGTGAGGGCGTGAGGGCGTGAGGGCGTGAGGGCGTGAGGAAGTCATTTTCTTTGCTTTGCTTTCCTCACCGCCTACCCGCCTCACCGCTTACCCGGCAGTGCATTTTGTTGTGCGCCGACGGCAGCGTCTCTTGCAACTCGCGGGAGCAGAACCTAGATTGCTTTTTTACGCCCTTTCAGTGATGGGAAACGAATGCTCACCTCTCTGCTGATCAGGAATTTCGCGCTGATCGAGGAAATACGTTTCGAGATAGGACCCGGACTCACGGTCATGACCGGGGAGACCGGGGCGGGGAAGTCCATTGTCATCGACGCCCTCGGTCTCGTGCTGGGCGAACGCGCCGACACAACCATGATCCGCCAGGGCAGCGACCGGGCAGTGGTTGAAGCGGAACTCGACGCCACTCCGCTCGCGGCGCTGCGGCCTCTGCTCGAAGCGGCCGGCGCGGAATGGCATCCAGTGCTCATCCTTCGTCGCGAGCTGTCGGCCAAGGGCAGCAGCCGGGCGTTTGTCAACGACACCCCCGTGCAGATCGCCACGCTGCGCGACATCGGCAACCGGCTGGTGGATATCCACGGCCAGCACGAGCATCAATCCCTGCTCCGTGCCGAGACGCACCGCGGGGTGCTCGACAGCGATCCGGAAATCACAGTGGCGCTGCGGGAATACCGTGCGCAGTATCAGGAATTCATCGCCGTCATCGCCGAACTCGAAGCGGCACGCCGCACGCGCGATCGCATTGACGAACGGCGTGTTGTCGCGGAACATCAGCTCCGGGAAATCGCACTGGTGAATCCCGTTGAGGACGAAGACGATGCAATCGAACGGGAATTGAAAGTCGTCGAGCACAGCGAACGACTCGCGACCGCGTCCAGTGAAATCGTGGACCTGCTGTATGACGGCGAGCACAACGTGGTGGATGCGCTGGGGCGCTGCGAAAAGCTGCTCGACGAGATCGAACGCATCGACGGCAGCGTCGCCGCGCTGAAACGCGACGTGGATGCGGCATCGGCCGGCCTTGCGGAAATCGCCCGGAGCATGCGCGACTATCTCGAGCGCATCGATTTCACACCCGACCGCGCCGAACAGCTGCGTCACCGCCTCGCCGAGATTTTGGCACTCAAACGCAAGTTCCGTCTCGCGCTCCCCGAACTGCTCGAGAAGAAAGACGCTCTCGCGAGGGAAATCGACGGACTCGATTCCATCGACGACCGCATCGCCGAACTCGAAAGGCGCGGAGAAACCCTGCGTGCGCACTGTTCGAAGGCCGCAGGGCTGCTGAGCCAGCGTCGCGCGTCATCGGCCGCAACGCTGTGCAAGCAGGTGGTGGCCGCGCTGAAAGATCTCGGAATCAAGAACGCGCGCTTCGAGACGCGACTGGAAGTGCTTCCCGCCACTTCGTCCGATGGACGCGCGCTGCAGCACAAGGGCAGACCCGTGCATGCCGACGAGCACGGGTGGGACACCGTGGAATTCCATCTCTCCACCAACGTCGGAGAGGATGTGAAGCCCCTGGCGAAAGTCGTGTCCGGCGGTGAGGTGTCGCGCATCATGCTCGCCCTCAAAACGATGTTCGCCGGCCGGGACGGTATTCCTATCATGGTGTTCGACGAGATCGACGTCGGTGTGAGCGGCGGTATCGCGCGGAAGGTCGGCGAAGCCATGTATCGTCTCGCACGTGACCATCAGATCATTGCCATCACGCATCTTCCGCAGATTGCAGGCGTCGGCGCCGCGCATCTGAAAGTGGAGAAGAATGTCCGCAATGGACGTACGTCCACCCGCGTCGAGGCATTGGACGAAGACGGCCGCGTGCGCGAGATCGCCCGCCTGCTCAGCGGCGAACGCATCACTGACGCCGCCCTGCAGAGCGCCCGCGAGCTGCTGTTGCCGCCCGCTTCGCCTACGGCGAAGCCTTCGGCGCGGTAAGCGGTAAGCGGTACGCTGTACGCCGTGCGCCGTATCCTGTACGTAGAGCGTAAAGCGTAAAGCGTACAGCGTACAGCGTAAAGCGTACAGCGTACAGCGTACAGCGTACAGCGTAAAGCGTACAGCGTTTTCAACGAACTCTATCACCACCGTACAGACCATGTCCATAGCGATCTACAATACCCTCACCCGAAGCGTCCAGGAATTCACGCCCATCAACGATGGTGAAATCCGCATGTACTGCTGCGGACCGACCGTGTACGATTATTTCCATATCGGCAATGCCCGGTCGTTTGTGATGTCAGATGTTGTGCGCCGCTACTTCGAGTTCCGCGGGTACAAGGTCACGTATGTGATGAACATCACCGACATTGACGACAAGATCATCAAGCGCGGCAATGAAGAGGGCGTGCCCTCGTCGGCGGTCGCCGAGCGCTACGCGGCCGCATTCCTGCAGGACGCGGAACGGTTCGGCATCCGGCCGGCCACGCTCTATCCTCGCGCCACCGAGACGATAAGCGAAATCATCAAACACATTCAGGGTCTCATCGACAATGGCGCTGCGTACGTCATGGACGGCGACGTGTATTTCCGTGTCAGCGCCTACGGCGAATACGGCAAGCTCAGCCGCAAGAATGTCGAGGACCTCGAGGTCGGCGCGCGCGTGGAAGCCGACAAGCGCAAGGAGAGTCCGGTGGACTTCGCGCTGTGGAAAAACGCGAAGCCAGGCGAACCCACGTGGGAAGCGCCGTGGGGAACCGGGCGTCCCGGCTGGCATATCGAGTGTTCGGCCATGGCGATGAAGTATCTCGGCACGACCTTCGACATCCATGCCGGCGGCAACGACCTGATTTTCCCGCATCATGAAAACGAAATCGCGCAGAGCGAAGCACTGACACACGAGCCCTTCGCGCACTACTGGATGCACTTCGGATTCCTGAACATCGACAACGAGAAGATGTCGAAGTCCCTTGGCAATTTTTTCACCGCGCGGGAAATCCTCGACAAATACGCGGCGGAAGTGATCCGCTTCTATTATCTGCACACGCATTACCGCAGTCCCCTCAATTTCACGCACGAGGGACTCGACGCGGCCAAAGCGGGCTTGCAGAAACTGCAGGGGCTCTACGAGACGCTGCCGGAAGCGCCGGAGGGAACGACACCGGTGGACGTTGCCGCATTCGAACGGCGATTCATCGAGGCGATGGACGACGACTTCAACACCTCAGCCGCTTTCGGCACGCTGTTCGACATGGCGCGGGAACTGAACGGCGTCCTGCATTCCGCATCGGGTCTCGAGGCGGAAAGCCGGCAGGCCGCATTCGATTTCCTGCACCGCGCGGCGGCGGGCGTGTTTGGCGTGCTGCGCACGGAAGCCGCAGTGGGCGGTGACCGCCTGCTGGGCGATGTCATGCAGCTGCTCATGGATATCCGGGCCGAAGCGAGGAAGGAGAAACAGTGGGCGCTGTCCGACCGCATCCGCGACGGACTCAAAGACCTCGGCATCGCGCTCGAGGACGGCAAGGACGGCACAAAATGGAAACTCGGAGAATAAACGCCTTATGTCCGAAGAATTCGAATCCCGCAACCCGCAAGCCGGCACGCCGCCGCACGAGGAGGCCACATTCCTCTGGAGCAACTTCTTTCAGCGTGACCGTGAAAAGGATATCCTGACGCTCCTCCGGGGCATCCCGATTTTCGAGGGGCTCGGCCGCAGCCAGCTTCGGGCGGTGGAACGCATCCTGCACCGCAGGAAATATCACGCCGGCGAATACATCTTCCGCGAAGGCGATCCCGGCCTCGGCATGTACATCATCGAGAAGGGTGAGGTCTCCATCGTCAGCGAAAGCCGCTCGAGCGAGATATCCCGCCTGGGGAAGGGCGAGTTTTTCGGAGAGATGTCCATGTTCAATGACCGTCCACGCACGGCCAGCGCGCTAGCCTATGAGGACACGAAAGTATTCGGCTTTTTCCAGCCCGACCTTCTTTCGCTGCTGGAAACGCGTCCGAGCATCGGGACGAAGGTCGTGATGATGCTCTCGCGCATACTCGCCGAACGTCTCTACAAGGCGGGACAGGAAAATGCGCGCCTGCGTTCCGAACTGTTCATGCGTGACAACGCGCGCTAGGGACCCATCGGCATGATGACCAACACGAAATTGCTGATCGTACTGCTGCTGCTGCTGCTTGCGGCGTTTGCGGCGCTGACGGTGTACTCCATCGGGGCAATTGTCGCGATCTTCCTCGTAGCGATGCTCTCCTCCTTTGTCATCTCGCCGGTGGTTGACTGGCTCGAGAGCCGCAGCATGCCCCGCGCGCTCGCGTCCAGCATCATGCTGCTGCTCTCGCTCGCCGCATTCATGGTCGTGGCGTATTTCCTCGCGCCCTTCGTGTACGAGCAGGTGTTCGCGCTGCAGGAGCGGGTGAGCTTCGGCGAGATGCGCCGTAGTATCCCGTCGATGGAACGGGAAATCGTTAACACGCTGTCCTTTCTCGGTGTCAAACAGCTGCATTTCACCACGAAAATCGAGGACTTCGTCGGCGGGCTGTTCGACAACGTGCTCAACATCGCGTCTGGCGTCGTCGGCCTGGTGATCTTCGTCGTGATGACGCTGATCTCCACCTTCTTCCTGCTCAAGGACGGACGCAAGCTGAAGAAGGCGATGATCGAGATCGTGCCCAATCAGTTCTTCGAGATGTCGCTCAGCATCTTGCACAAGATCGACTGGTCGCTCGGCGCGTATCTCCGCGGCATCCTGCTCGATGCGTCGGTGATCGGCGTGGTCACCACGCTCTCGATGTGGCTGCTCGACATTCCGAACTTCGTGCTGATCGGACTGGTGGCCATGGTGGCCAATCTCGTGCCGTACCTCGGACCGCCGACCGCGGCCCTCGTGGCGAGCAGCATCTCGGTGATCACGCTCGGCGACTTCAGCCAGGTGCCGCTGATCCTCGTCACCTTCACGCTCATCCGTCTGCTCGACGACTCGATCGTACAGCCGCTGACCATTTCGCAGAGTGTGAAGCTGCATCCGCTCACGATTATCTTCACCATCCTCATCGGGGGACAGCTCTTCGGCATTCTCGGCATGCTGTTTGCCGTGCCAATCGCCGGCGTGGTGAAGGTCGTTGCCTCGGAGCTGTATTTCGGACTCAAGCGTTATCGCGCGATGTACTGATCGACGCGGCCCTCCGGATATCGGAGGCAACGCTCCTTTATCATGACGCGGGATGTCCTCCCGCGTCTCTGTTTCATCGAAGGACTCCCGTTTCATGACAACACATGCTGATTCTGCTGGAACCGACATTAATCCCAATACCGAAGCTTCGACGAACGCCGGACACGACATCCCTCTCCCGCGACGCGGGGACATACTGACACTGGACATCGAGAACGCGGCTTTCGAGGGCCGCTCGGTCGCCCGTGTCGCTGGCCTCGTGGTTTTTGTCGACGGAGCCGTACCCGGTGACCGCGTCCGTGCCACGGTGTTCCGCAAGAAAAAGCAGTATGCCGAGGCGCGCGTCGACGAAGTGCTTGTGCCTTCGCCGCATCGCGTTGATCCCGCCTGCACGCATTTCGGTGTCTGCGGCGGCTGCAAATGGCAGCACATGCGATACGAAGAGCAACTGCGATGGAAGCGGCAGCATGTGATGGACGCCTTCCAGCGTATCGGCGGACTCGAAGATGTCACTGTCAATGACACACTGCCATCACTCTCGCCCTTCTGGTACCGCAACAAGATGGAGTACTCTTTCGGGGAGATGCGCTGGTTGCTGGCAGACGAACTGGGGGAGGTGTCGCGCGACGCGGAGCTGTTCGCCGTCGGCCTGCATGTGCCCAAGCGCTATGATCGCATCCTGCATATCGACGCCTGCCACCTGCAGTCGGAGGAGAGCAACCGCATCCTTGACGCCACGCGCCGCTTCTTTCTCGAACGCGGCGTGCGCGCATTCTCGACGCGCACGCACGAGGGCGACCTTCGCCACTTGGTCATCCGCGAGGGCAAGCACACCGGCGAGCGCATGGTGTACCTGGTCACATCCCGGCGGATGGAGGAGCACATGCAGGACTACGCCGCGCTGCTGCAGCGTGAGGAATTCGGCGTGAGCACCCTGGTGCAGGGCGTCACGCAACGCAAGTCGACGGTTGCGATCGGAGAGACCGACGTCGTGTTGTTCGGCGAGGGAAGTATCCGCGAGCGACTCGGCGGAAACACCTTCCGCATTTCCCCGACATCGTTTTTCCAGACCAATACGCTGCAGGCGGAACGGCTGTATGCGCTGGCGGAACAGGCGGCTGCACTGCGCGCAGACGACGTGGTCTGGGATCTGTACTGCGGCACGGGCACGATCTCGCTGTTCATCGCGCGCGACGTGAAGCACGTTGTCGGCGTCGAACTCAACGAGGCAGCCATCCGCGATGCAGAAAGAAACGCCGCAGACAATGGAATTACGAATACACAATTCATTTGCGCGGACATCGTCGACTTTCTCGCCCCGGACGCGCGCGACGGTGGTATTGCTGACGGAATCCCCGCACCCGATGTGATCATCACCGATCCGCCACGGGCGGGCATGCACACGAAAGTGGTGGACGCTATCGGCCGTTCCGGCGTGTCGCGTCTCGTCTACGTGAGCTGCAATCCCGCCACCAGCGCGCGTGATTGCGGCCTGCTCGCGGAGCACGGATATGTGATCGAGGATATCACGCCCGTGGACATGTTTCCGCATACCTATCATATCGAATGCGTGATCCGCCTGCGGAGGGAGGAAAGCGCCGGATGACCACCGCCACGACGAGCAGTCTCCGCGGCGTTTCCCATCCGTGTCGTTCGGCGACGCTGCTGCTGGTTCTCGCTCTGCTCGCCCCGGCTCTATGGGCGCAGACAGGATTGACGGAGACCGTCGAACAGGACCTGCAGATCTCCATCGATGATGCCTATGACGTGTTTACCGCGCCCGCCCGTTTCGACGGGGAGGCTTGGCTCTACACAGCGCTTGCGCTTGGCGCCACCGCTGCGGCCTACACCATCGATGATGACGTGTACGCGGAGCTGCGGTCGCATGCGGTCGAGGACTGGGACGTTCCCCTCGCCGCGGGTCAGTGGTACGGCAGCGGCTTCGTGTCGGTCGCCCTCGGCGCGGGCTTGTATTTTGGGGGGTACGCCGGCGGTGACGATCATACTCGCATTACGGGACGCCTGGTGCTGCAGTCATTTGTGTACAGTGTCACCATCACACAAATTCTGAAAGTAACCATGGGACGTGCGCGTCCGTCGACAGGCCGTGGGAAGGATGCGTTCACCTGGTTCAGCTTCGAAGACAATTACAATTCTTTCCCGTCGGGACACAGTACGATGGCTTTCGCCTTGTCGGCGACACTGTCGCGGCGCATCGGCAGCCTGCCGCTCTCCATCTTCCTCTATGGTCTGGCGACGCTGACCATGACGGAGCGGATCGCACATGACAGGCACTGGTTCTCCGATTCCGTGCTCGGCGCCGTGATCGGTAGCGTGGTCGGCATCGCCGTCGTGCGTCTCGAGGAAGCGCGCATCTCGGGGGTGCGGCTCAGCGCACCGCTGCAGCTCGGAAGTTATGACGAGACCATGCCCGGCAGGCATCGTCCCCTGCTGGTGTTGTCGGTGGGGTTGTAGTCTTGAGAGAAGGGGAGAAAAAGAGAAGGAGAAATGGGGTCAGGATGGAATACCGGGATAACCGATAAGAAGAGTTTCATCTCCGGGAAGGGCGTAGAGGAGGCAGTCCGTGGGAAGGATGCGTCCGGCGGCACCGCGGAAGCGAAGAGACAGCCTCGCCGGGGTGGCCGCAGCGATATTGGAGGTACAGGCATCGCGAAGTGTATCGTAGTCCCGGGGGGTATCGAGAAAGGCACGGATGTTGGTGTGTCGCAGTTCGTCGGGGACGAGGCCGAGGCGGGCGGCGGTGTCGACGTCGCAATCCCGCACGTTGCCGTGGCGGTCGAGGCGCAGGAACAGCGGCCTGCGGGCCGGTTCGCGCGTGAGTTGATGGTGCACTGCCTCGATGAGCGCGGCGACTTCCTCGACGCGGGCCTCGGGGAGGATGCGCGCGAGGGCGGCGGTTGCGTCGTGTTTCTGCAGTGCCTCGATCGTACGGTCGATTGGAAGGGCGGCGGAACCGGCAGTCCACAGCGCGAGCAGTCCCACCAGGCCGATCAAGGCCAGCATGACCGGAATAAGAATAACAGGGGAGCGCAGGATAAAATGGGAGACACCGTCGACGAACAGGTAGTCCAGCGTGACAACGGTGACCACGAAGCAGAGCAGCACAACCAGAAGATGTGAAAGGAATATACGGTGGAAGAGATTCGGGAGACGTCGTTTGTGCGGCATTTATTCTTTCACCAGCCTTCCAATGCTTTATTGAGTACCTGCGAAGAAATTGCATAATATTCTCGAACAACTAAGAAAGCTATCAAACAGGGACATATTGCGCAAGTGCCTTGTTTTTCCCGTTTGTTTCTGGTCCGGTCGGTTCGTAGTTTACCGTTCGAAACGCAGCCATCGGCCAATGAACACATTATTCCCATGAGCAGTCTGATCCGAAGCATTTCCGGCATACGTGGTATCGTCGGGGAGACGCTCCTTCCCGAAACGGTGCTGACCTATGTCTCCGCTTTCGCCGAATGGTCTGGCGGCGGACCTGTCGTGCTCGGGTATGATGGCCGTCCCCATGGACGCATTCTTACCGGGCTTGCAAGGGGCGCGCTGCAGTTCGCCGGCTGTGACGTCGTCGATTGCGGGGTGGTGCCGACGCCCACAGTGCAGTTGGTCACCGAGCACAGCGACGCCCGCGGCGGCATTGTCGTGACTGCGAGTCACAATCCCGCGCAGTGGAACGGGCTGAAATTTCTCGGTCCTGACGGCGTATTCCTGGACGCTGCCGCGAATGCGGAACTGTTCGCGCTGGCCGACGCCGGCCAGCGGACGAGCGTTTCCTGGGACAGTCTCGGCCATGTGCATGTACGGGCGGGCGTACTGGAAGAGCACATCGACCGCGTGCTCGCCGCCGCGCCTATCGATCTCGAGGCCATCCGCGCCCGTCGCTTCCGTGTGGCGGTGGACGCCGTGAACGCCTCCGGTTCCCGCATCGTGCCCATGCTGCTCACACGACTCGGCTGCGAGGTGTACCCGGTGGCATGCGACGCTTCCGGTGTTTTTCCCCATACGCCCGAGCCGCTGCCCGAGAATCTTGTCAGTCTCGGCGAGGCGGTGCGACAGCATAAGGCCGATCTCGGTATTGCGGTGGATCCGGATGCGGACCGCCTGGTCCTGTTTACGGAAGAAGGCGTGCCCTTCGGCGAGGAGTATTCCATCACCACCGCGGTCGATGCCGTGTTTGGTATGCTTGCTCCGCGCGACGGATTGACGGCCGTGGTCAACCTCTCCACCACACGT
Source organism: Bacteroidota bacterium (assembly GCA_018224415.1). Lineage (GTDB taxonomy): Bacteria > Bacteroidota > Ignavibacteria > SZUA-365 > SZUA-365 > SZUA-365. The sequence goes on from JAGTUZ010000069.1 coordinate 17,930, forward strand.
GCGGTGGACGACGTCGCGGCGCGTCACGGCGCGCGCGTGCTCCGTTCTCCGGTCGGCGAGATCAACGTCGTTCAGATGATGAAAGAACATGGCGCTGTGATCGGCGGCGAGGGAAGCGGCGGCATCATCATGCCGGCCGTGCACGCCGGCCGCGATTCGCTTGTGGGCATCGTTCTTGTGCTGCACGCGCTGGTTCGCCACGGCGGCACGGCATCCGCCTACCGCGCCAGCCTTCCGCAGTACGTGATCCGGAAGTCCAGGCACAGCACCGACGGACTCGACGCCGCCGCGGTGCTGGAACGCGCTGCGGCTGCCTATGCGAAGGAGCGCATCGACACGCGCGACGGCGTGCGCATCGACTTCGATCACGGCTGGGTGCATCTCCGCGCGTCGAACACCGAGCCGATCATGCGTGTGATCGCCGAAGCCCCGACCGCGGAGCAGGCGGACGCTCTCGTGACGGTCGTTTCAGCGCGTGCGTTCGCGCAAGGACGATGACAGGAAACCCTCATTTTCAACACGTCGAAACCCGAATTTTTCATACAGACCAGAAAAGCGAGATACCGTATGACGACGATTGTGGACCTTTACGCCAGAGAAATCCTTGATTCCCGAGGCAACCCGACCGTGGAGGTCGAGGTTGAGCTCGAAAGCGGCGCGCGCGGACGCGCGGCCGTGCCCAGCGGCGCTTCCACCGGCGAACGCGAAGCGGTCGAACTCCGCGACGGCGACAAGGATCGCTACCTCGGCAAGGGCGTGCTGCAGGCCGTCGAGAACGTGAACGACGAACTGGCCGACGAACTGATCGGCTGGGACGCCTTCGACCAGGTCGGCATCGACAACTATCTCATAGAGCTCGACGGCACGCCGAACAAGTCCCGTCTGGGCGCAAATGCGATGCTCGGCGTGTCCATGGCCATCGCGAAAGCCGCGGCGGAAACGCTCGACATGCCGCTCTACCGGTATATCGGCGGGACCAACGCCAAGGTTCTGCCGGTTCCGATGATGAATATCCTCAACGGCGGAAAACATGCCGACAACACCGTCGACTTCCAGGAATTCATGATCGTGCCCTATGGCCTGCCGACCTTCGGCGAGGCCCTGCGCTGCGGCGCCGAGATCTTCCATGCGCTCAAGAAGGTGCTGCACGATGCCGGACTCAGCACCTCCGTGGGTGACGAAGGCGGTTTCGCCCCGAGTCTCAAGAACAACGAGGAAGCCATCCAGTACATTCTCAAGGCGATGGAACTCGCGAAGTACACGCAGGACGACTGCTACATCGCCCTCGATGTGGCAGCCAGCGAAATGTACGAGAAGCAGTCCGACGGCAGCGCAATGTATCGCTTCTTCAAGAGCGACAAGAGTTTGAAGTCTGCAGAAGAGATGGTCGACATGTACGCGTCGCTCGTCGAAAAATACCCGATCATCTCGATCGAGGACGGCCTCGGTGAAAACGACTGGGACGGATGGAAGGCGCTTACCGACCGCATCGGCGACCGCTGCCAGATCGTCGGCGACGATGTGTTTGTCACCAACACGGCCATCCTTGCCGAGGGTATCTCGCGCGGCATCGCGAATTCCATTCTCATCAAAGTCAACCAGATCGGAACGCTCACCGAGACGTTCGACGCCGTGGAAATGGCCAAGCGTGCCCGTTATACTTCCGTGATCAGCCACCGCTCGGGCGAGACCGAAGACTCGACCATCGCCGATATCGCAGTCGCCACCAATGCCGGACAGATCAAGACCGGCTCGGCGTCGCGCTCCGACCGCATCGCCAAGTACAACCAGCTGCTGCGCATCGAGGAAGAACTCGACACGAACGCGATCTACGCCGGCGTGTCGGCCTTCCACATCACGCGCTGAGGACCTGGACATCCGGAATTCCGGCTGCCGCCCGGGCGCGGCCGCGGGATCTGACGGAGTATCGTTGAACATTCTTATCGCACCGGATTCCTTCAAGGGAAGCCTCCCGGCTGTCAGGGCCGCGGAGATCATCGCCGACGTCATTTTGCGGCATGATCCCGCGGCCCGCTGTCTTCTCCTGCCGCAGGCCGACGGTGGGGAGGGGACGGTCGACGCCCTGTTCGCCGCGCTTGGCGGCCGGTTGCACCTGCATGAGGTGCCCGATCCTCTCGGACGTCCTGTCCAGGCCCGATGGCTGCAGCTCCCCGGCGGCAGCGCACTGATCGAGGCGTCGTCCTGCGTCGGCTACACGCTCCTCCGCGAGGAGGATCGCGATCCGCGGCTGCTGCACAGCGACGGGCTGGGCCTGCTGCTTGGGCACCTGTACGCGCGCGGGTTCACACGCGTCTACTGCGGGCTGGGTGGTACGGCCACCAACGACGCGGGCTACGGCATGGCGCGGGCCCTCGGCGCCGCCATTCATATTGGAACGGTCGCGCCGGACAGTGTGCGTGCTGCGCTCGGGACGGTCGAATCCATCGACCGGCCACCCGACCACGATGTCGAGGTCATCGGTCTGGCCGACGTGATCAATCC
>JAGTUZ010000070.1 GCA_018224415.1 Bacteroidota bacterium
GCGCTGTTCTGCGGATGTCGCCCCCCCGTCTGCTCGACGAAGTCCGCCGCGTTGTTGTCGCTGTCCCATCCGTTTCCGGCGAATTCCTCCGCGCCGCCCGCGGCGAGGGACGCCGCGGTGGACGTCGTCGAGGCTTTGCGTTCCACGCTGTTGTCATTGCCCGACGTCCCATGATTGGGAGCGACACTTCCTTCGGGATTGTTGCCCGAACCGAATCCAACCCTGTCCACCGGTACACCCGAGGCGTTGACGATGCGGAGATTCCCGTTGTCGGCCAGTCCCGATCCGCTCCAAGCCACGTCGCCCGCGGGCGTACCCGACCAGGTCGGTGAGGTGAAGAGGAAATACGATTTCGGCGGCATGGCGGTCCCTTCCGGCACGGTCGCGAGCGGATTGTAGGACGAGCCCGAGGCCGACTGGTACTGCAGCGCCCATCCCGAAATATTCACCGCCTGGTTCGTCGGATTGTATATCTCCACGAATTCGCCGGCCGCGTTCGCCGCGGCACCGCGTGTCGCGAATTCACTGATGACCACATGATTGGCAACCTGCGCCTGCAGCGCGGTCGGCAGGATGAGGAAAACGAGGAGAGAAAGGAAAGACACGGACTTCATGACAACTCTGCCTGTTGGGAGGGGGAAAGAAGCAATATAGCAAAATGCGGCACGCCGTGGCGCGCTTCGCGCGCCGCAGTAGGCAGTATGCAGTAGGCGCGGGGATCGAGCATCCTGGTTGCCATACGAAATCTCGATCCCAGCCTACAGCCTACAGCGCACGAGCGGTCACGCAAAGCGTGACCGCTCGTGCTTTGACTTATCCCGAAATCTCCGCATATTTCCGAATCTTTCGCCGTCAAGTCACTGGAGGACGGGAATTCCGTACGCATGAAGCGCGCGCTTGTCATCATACCGACCTACAACGAGCTGGAGAACGTCCGGACAATCATTCCGGCGATCCTCGGCCAGGACGAACGCCTGCAGGTGCTCGTCGTCGACGACAATTCTCCCGACGGCACGGCCGCCGAGGTGCGGAAAATGATGACAGAAGACCCGCGCATCCATATTCTCGAGCGCGAGCGGAAGATGGGCCTCGGTACGGCGTACGTGGCCGGTTTCAAGTACGCCATCGAGGACGGGTACGATTACGTTTTCGAAATGGACGCCGACCACTCGCACGACCCCGGCACGCTGCCGCGCTTCCTGCAGGCCATCGAGGACTACGACCTTGTGCTCGGCTCGAGGTACATCCAGGGCGTCAACGTGATCAACTGGCCGATGAAGCGGCTGCTGCTCAGCTACTTCGCGAACCAGTACACGCGCATCGTGACGGGACTTCCCGTGCGTGACGCCACTGGCGGCTTCAAGTGCTTCCGCGTGGAGGTGCTCAAGGCCATAGACCTCGACCGCGTGCGCAGCAACGGCTATTCCTTCCAGATCGAGATGAGCTTCAAGGCCTGGAAGAAGGGCTTCCGCCTCCACGAGATCCCCATCATCTTCATGGACCGCCGCGTCGGCATCTCCAAGATGTCCAAGAAAATCGTGCGCGAAGCCGTCACCATGGTCTGGCGCCTGCGCCTGCAGAGCATCCTTGGCCGGGTGCATTGAGGTGGGATGCCGATCGTCACAGAATCCACGATCCATCCTCTTGACAGACCAAAATTCTTTGATTATATTTAGAGACTAGGCACCCATCGACTAGAGGCCTAGGTCGTCACCCTTTCACGGTGAAAACACGGGTTCGAATCCCGTTGGGTGTACGTACGACGCGAGCCACTGATTTCAGTGGCTCGCGTTTGTTTTGCCCAGATCATGTGGCGCAGTGATCTACCCCGATGCGCTGCCAGGATGTCCTATCGTACGATCACCAGCGGAGCACTGGCGCGCCGGGTGCCGTCCTGTAATCCGATCAGATACTGACCGACAGGAAGCAGAGAGACATCGACCGGAAGCGACCGCATCTCGGTGGCAGCAGGGGAGAGCGGCACCCGCAGGCGTTCCCGCCCCAGTAGATCACAGACAACAAGCACACCTGTCGCGGTGCCCGGCATCACGCAGTCGACGATGACCTGCGTTCCCTGCCCGCCCGCGGGCATGGGGTAAACGCGCAGGATGCGGAAGTCCGCGGCCGGAGCGATCGCCTCCACACCGACAGGGATGTCTATGGTGAAGGACCACGTCGGCGACCACTGTCCCGGCACCGTGTCGCGCCAGGCACGGACTTTCCAGTAATAGGTTCCATTGCGCCATTGCCCGCCCGACATCACGATATAGTTGTACGGATCCTGCTTGAACATATGCGCGACGGTGTCGGCGCTGAAGTCCTGCGCGCGCGCGACGACGATCTCGGAATTCCGCACACAGTCTACCTTCTCCCACCGAATGAACCCCGGAGGCCCGGCGGTGATCCTGCTTCCGTCCGCGGGCTCGCTCTGCAGCGGCGCGGTGACGGTGTCGTCAATCGTGCGGAAGGAAACTACTCGCGACCAAGGCCCGGTGCCGGAGGCGGATGTGGAACGGACGCGCGCATGATATTGGGTTCCGAAGGAAAGCGAATACACAGCCTGCACTGTATCACCTTCGACATGAATCGAAAGTGCCGGAGACTGGAAGGCTTGGTCGAAGGCGAATTCCACGTCAGAGTATTCCACACAGGACTGCCCCGTCCAGGTGATGATACCGATCGGGTCGATGCAACGCGCATCCTCCGAAGGGTCGGTGATTTCAATAGACGGCAGGACCGCGACAGTGAAGCGGGAGATCATCGATCGTACAGCCTGGCCCCCACTTCCCATGGCGCTCAGATCCCAGTAATAGGTCATTCCAGGAAGGAGTCCCGAGATCGGCAATTCCGTTGCCTGAATGGTCGTGTCGATGTGCATCCCGCTTGCGAATGACACATCCAATGCGCAACGGATTCGGTAAGGAGCGGCCAGGGAAGGGGCGTCCCATCGAAGCACGACAGCAGTAGGCTGGCATTCGGAACCGTCCGTTGGCTGCAGGGAAGAGAAGGCGGAGAGAGTACCAGAAACGTGTGTATGCAGAATTCCATGCCATCGTGTTCCAACGTAGAGTATCCCCTCATGCAACGCAATGGAACGCGGCTGGACAGCGGACAGGTCGACGAGTGTCCAGCTGTTCCCGCGATCGGGACTCATGGCAATTCCCCGTGTCGTGTCAAGGGCGATCAGTGTATCGGGCCCCACCATGAGCAATGCGTGGGCGGTTCCGTATCCAGGATTCGGCTCCTCCCACGTATCACCGAGATCCGAGCTGCGCATGAATTCGCCGGATCGCGAACGTCGGACGTAGAGCAGATTTCCCCGCCCCGTGATAAGTTCTTCCGTGCGCCAGGGCAGCGCTCGCGAAGTCCACGAAGTGTCCAGGCTGCCTCTTCGCCAGAGCGTGGGGTCTATGTCATAGAAATGCAGCGTGGTTGCGTCGACCTCCGCAACACCGCCTGGTCGCTCCGGAAAGCGCTGCGGCGGAAGGGACATGGATGTCCACAGCCGGCCTTTATTCGTGGAGACACGGATCGAATCGTAGGAGCTGATGATCCACGTGCCACGCTGTTCGCTTGTGTTCCCACAAGCCAGCGCGCCGCCGGGGAAAAGGGTCGTCCAATGGCGCCCGAAGTCCGTGCTGCGGCAGAAGGTGCCGATGCTGGCGTAGATGGTGTCCGGTGGCGCGAGAAAAAGCGTCGTTGCGGATCTGGATTGTAGTGTCCCGCTTCGAATTCCCGGTCCGAGGACCATCCTCCATTCGCTGCTTCCGGCTTCCCGCCAGAAGGCACTCGCCGCGCCGGGCTCCTCCGAGGTGCAGGCGAGGATTCCCATACCCGTTGACGGAACGGGCGGTCGATTGACGGTCATGGGAATGAACCCGATGTGTTCCGCATCGGCAAGGATTCGGGGATAGCGCAACATTCCGAGTCGCGTCCCATACACCAACAACTCGTTCGCCTCACTGAATGAGATGGAGGGAGCATATTCCATACTGCGATCGCTGTGGAACGACCAATTCATTCCGTCATCGGTCGACAGCAGCACTCCAAGCGTGCTCGTGCTATCGACGACGCGGTACGCGAGCCGTCCATTCGCACCGCGCACAAACGATTGGTCGGTGGCGTACGGAGTCCCGCCTCCGGACAAAGTCTTTCCGAGATACAGCGTATCCCACTGCGCACCACCATTTCCCGTGGCAAGAATCTGCAATGGAACGACGCCATTGAGGATTGGCGAACGCGTGACGATCACACGGCCGCTCCCGCCGTCAATCACATCGCGCGGGATCATTCCCGTCAAAAAGGGACTCCATGTCTTCCCATGATCGCTGCTCCGAAAGAGGGTATCGGCCGTTACGGCAACGTTTCCCCACCATAGATACAGATCACTTCCCACGCAGGCGAGGTGGGTATAGAGAATCAGCTGACGTCCGGATGGACGCGTGCATGGCATCCAACTCATACCATGATCGGTCGAAGTGAACACTCCTTCCGACATTATCATCAGATACAGCCGTCCGGTGACGTCACAACGAAGCTCGGTCATGGAACTCGAGGCGTCCGTTGCGACTCGCAACAACAACCATGAAGCCCCATTGTCTGTGGTCCTGAACAGCTTTTGCTCGTTGAGGTAGTACAGCCGGTTCGGCCCGTCAAGAAGAAGCGTGTGCCGGAAGGCCTCCATGCCCGCGGGCAGGGAGACCGACTGCCATGTCCCTCCATCGTTCGTAGAGCGGAACAGATACGGCGTCGATGGCTGTGAATCCCAATTGGTTTCATCGCAGACAACCGCATAGTGCAAGGATGCATGCCGCGCGTGACTGCTCACCCGACCACCGAGCGGTGGCGGAATGGTGTCCCAGGTCTGCGCATGAAGGTGGCCGCCCAGCACGACGACGAGAATACAGGCGAATGCAAAACGTCCTATTCCAGATCCCATTCGAATACCCTCTAGGTTGCGTTATCGTGAAAACTGCGATGACCGTCTGGCCATCCATTCAACGACACATGAACCTCGCAAGAGTTCCCTCGAATATTAATGAGAATTCGACACCCATTTCCTGATACGCGTTGCCGGCCGCACCGTCGCATACCGGGAAGCGCGGCTCAATCCAGCGGCGCCCTGTGCTTGGCGGCGCGGCGGATACAATCTCAGAAGTCCTTGCGCATGAACACCCGACGCCCCCACCACAGCGGTACGAACGTCCAGACGATAAGGGAGAGGGAGGAGAGCAGCATGCCCATCGTGCCGCCGAAGAAGCGCTCGTACACGGCGCCGGTGTAGCCCATGAGTGCCGACACGTCGTATTGCAGTGTGAGCAGGATGCGCGCGAGGTCCACGGGATTGAGCATGCTGAAAAGCAGGGCCAGCGGTTCGACAGGGTATTCGGATAGAGCGTAGAAGGCGAAGAGCACGATGCCGTCGTACAGCAGCGCGAGGAAAAACCACAGCAGCAGCACCACTCCCATGCCGCGCGTGCGGTCGTGTACGCGCAGGGAGACGGCCATGGCGATGGAGGTGAAAATGGCGATGAGCATCGTCCCCGCCCCGAGCAGCCAGAGCGAAGAGGTGATCCCGCCTTCGGAGGCGCGATGCGCGAGCAGGGGCAGGCCGGTGCCGATGAGGAAACAGGCGGCGATCGCACTCGCGACCACGAACCAGGAGCTGAAGAATACATCGCTCCGTTTCAACGGCTGAGCGACAAGCACTTCGAGGAATTCACGCGACCCGTACACATGCATCGCGCCGTAGACTGCGCTGAACAGCGGCAGGACAATCAGCACCACACCCATCAGCGTCACTTCCATGCCGTCGGACGATCCGCTGGCCTGGTAGAGCGCTTCCGTCAAGACGAAAAACAGAACGGTCAGTACAAATACCCAGCGGCTGCGGATGATATTGCGGAATTGGTAACGGATGAGCTTGCCGATCATGACGCTACCTTTGATGCGATACCGCCTTCGACAGTGCCCGGATGCAGGCCCGTGCCCGGATGCAGGCCCGTGCCCGGATGCAGGCCCGTGCCCGGATGCAGGCCCGTACCCGACGGGGTCGCGTGAACGAACGGACGTGCGCCATCGACAATCGATGCGCCATCGACAATCGATGCGCCATCGGCAATCGATGCGCCATCGGCAATCGATGCGCCATCGGCAATCGATGCGCCATCGCGCGAGGAGGCAATCAGTGATGCGATGGCCTCTTCTGCGGAGCTGCTGCCGGTGCCTGCGTAGAGCGCGTCGAGCGTCCCCTCGAACAGCACACGTCCCTCGAGCAGAAAAACGACATGGTCGGCCATCTCCTCGATGTCACCCATGTTATGCGAGGTGAAGACGATGGTCTTGCCCTCCCCCTTCTCGCACGCGACGGCTTCCTTGAAGCGCCGCGCCATCAGCGGATCGAGCCCGGCCGTGGGCTCGTCGAACACGTACACCGGCAGATCGTAC
>JAGTUZ010000071.1 GCA_018224415.1 Bacteroidota bacterium
GTGTCGAAGAGAAACGTGCGCTGTACGACACCACCAGCGAAGCGATCATTTCCATGGAGCAGGCATTGAAGGAGGCCGTATGAGACGCCTGATCCTGCTGTTTGTTCTTCTGGCGTTATGCATTGGAGATCTGCATGCCGAAGATGCATCCGTCCAGGACCGTTTCCGACAGGGGTTGGAGCGGTACCGGGCTGCGGATTACCGCGGGGCTATTGGCATCTTCGAGGAACTGGCTGCCGAGGGCTACAGTGGTTTCGACCTGTATTACAATCTCGGTGCCGCAAATTATAAAAACGGAGATCTGGGGAAGAGTATCCTGTATTATGAACGTGCCCTGTTGATCGAACCGGGAAGTCCCGATGTGCGGCACAATCTGAACGTCGTTCGTGCGCGCCTGCGCGACCGCGTCGATCCGATTCCCCTGCTGTTTTTCGTTCAGTGGTGGAATGATATCAAGACCGGGCATCGTCCCGAGACGATGTTCTGGTGGTCGCTTGTGTTGTTCTGGACGCTCGCCGCAGCGGCGTTTGTCTTTTTTGGCTTCCGAAGGGTACTGCTGCGCCGCATCGCCTTGGCCACCGGGATCGTCCTGCTTGTGCTGTTTTCAGTGACACTTTCCCTTGCGCTGATTCGCGACGCGGAAATCGAGGCGCATCGGAACGCCGTTGTCATGGTGACGGAGGCAACCGTGCGGAGTTCGCCCGATGCCAGCGCTGTGGAGAGCTTTCTTGTCCATGAGGGCCTGGTTGTGTCCATTCTCGAGGCGGAAAACGGTCAGTTCCGCATCCGTCTGGAGGACGGGAAAACCGGCTGGATCGAAGCGTCCGCCGTCGAGCGGATCTGACACCGCGGGACGCTCGTCCCGTGGTTGTATCTTTCTCCTGTCGGTCGTAATATGCCTGCTGTTCCAATCACCAGACATCGTCCATGCGTACAGAATCGATTTTTCTTCTGCTCTTCCTTCTGCCGGCCCTGACGTGGGCGGGGAATCCACCCGGAGGCGAGGAGGATATCCTTCGCCCGGTTCCATGGCGTTTTCACGCTGGCCCATTCGCTGGTGCGGCGTGGGTGGTCAGCCAGGGGACGTTCCAGACGCTCTGTAACTGTGAATACGGCAGTGGGGATGGACTTGGCCTTCAGGCCGGCGCCTTCATCGATTATCCGTTAGCCGGGGATCTCTCCATATTCGGCACCTTCGGGTACCGTCTGCTTACGACCAGCTATGACAAGACTGAGCAGCGACTGGAATTCGTGCCCAACATGAGCGGTGGACAATTCGTCTGGGTGGATTTCGATCTCGAGACAAGACTGATGCTGTCGATGGTCGAACTTGGGGCGGCGGTGAAATGGGACCTTCCTCTCGACGGCCTCTACCTTGCTGTCGGACCGGAATTCGGATGGATATTTACCGATAACATCGAGGAGACCGAACGCATCCAGACTGCCGGTTTCACCTATGACGAAAGCGGACGGACAGAACAGAACTTCATGGACGACGCTCTCGACCGGTATTACGACGGGGCGGCCTCGTTCCGGCTGGCCCTCGCCGCGCGTCTCGGCTACATATATCCGCTGCACGAACGCCTTGCCATCGCTCCCGAATTGCTGATGTCGATGCCGCTCACCCCGGTCGCCTCCGAGTATAGTTCGTGGCGACTCGGAGCATGGCAGTTCAATGTCTATCTCCGTTTCGCGATCTAAGCGAACAGCGCATCATAATTCCATTGACGCATCACGATTCCAGCACCACTTACATTATTCCAGCAACGCATTCACCACTCCCTGGAAGAAAACATGATTCGCACTGCGGCTTTCTGCATGCTGACGATTGGCCTCATCCTGATGTTGCACACGAATGCGACTGCGCAGAGGAGGGGAAACACACATGGATTCCAGCAGACCTATCCGGGCGCGATCGCCATCGGTGTTTCCGCCGGTGCAAACTTCAATTTCGGCGTCGATGGACCAGCCAACGTCTGTGACTGTGATTTTGAAGGCGGGAGCGGCATCGGATACCATGCAGGATTGCATTTGGATATCATGGTCAACCGCGTGTTCGGCCTTCGTTTGCAGGGATTGTTTGAAGACCATTCGAGTATTTACGAAGTAGACCGTATCGCCACGACCTACACCCAGGATGGCCAGGCTGTAGAGATTTCCACACGAAGGCGTGACGAGGTCGAAATCCAATATCTGTCCACTGCCTTCCTGATCACCTGGTTCACTGGTCCACAGGGACTGTATCTTCTTTCCGGCGCCAGCGCGGGATTCTTTCTCGAAGGCAATATCCGTGACGAAGAGTTTCTTCTCACACCAGGACACGTTTATTCGCAGACGGGTACGAACCAGTACCTGGTTTCGGACGCTCCCCTCGACGCGGGAAGTGACCCGCAGATCAGAGGGGGCCTGGTGTTGGGCGTGGGCTATGATTTTGCACTGGGCCGTGGGATGGCCGTCGCTCCGGAATTCCAGATGGATTATCCGCTGACCTCCGTCGTGGAGGGAAACGCCGACTGGCGCATTCCCACGCTTCGCGCTTCCATCGCATTGAGATTCGGGTTGTGAACATGGATCAACCAACGTTTGACCGGCAGCTCGCCGCCTGCATCGATCACACCCTGCTCAAACCGGAGGCACAGGAACACGATATCCGGCGACTCTGCGCGGAAGCGCGGCAGTATGGCTTTGCATCGGTTTGTGTCAATCCCTCCTGGGTGCGACTCTGCTCGGAACTTCTCGACGGCGCGCCATCGAGAGTATGCACGGTGATCGGATTTCCGCTGGGCAGCAACACCAGCGATACAAAAGTGTTCGAGACCCTGCGAGCTGCCGTGGATGGCGCGCGCGAATTCGACATGGTCATCGATATCGGTCGACTTCGTCAGGGTGACACCGAAGCGGTGCGGTTGGACATCGCGGCCGTGGCCGAGGCTGTCACGTCCGTCGGTCAGGATGCGCTGCTCAAGGTGATTCTGGAGACCTGCCTGCTCGAAGAGGCGCAGATCCGGCATGCCTGTGATCTCTGCGTCGATGCGGGAGCACATTTCGTCAAGACCTCCACAGGGTTCAGTTCAGGCGGTGCCACGGTCGAAGCCGTGCGCCTGATGCGTGCGACCGTCGGTCCGGCCACTGGTGTGAAAGCGAGCGGAGGTATCCGCGACACCGAAACCGCGCGCGCCATGCTGGCGGCGGGGGCGAATCGCATCGGAGCAAGCGCAAGCATTGCCATTGTCAGTTCACGATGATATATCGGAGGAAATCATGTCCTTTGGCCTTCTCATGAAATTGCTTCCCGTGCTGCTGCTGGCAGTAATGCTGGCTGCCTGCAGTTCCAGCGAGGAATTGAACGAAACCGGACAGCAGCAGAATCAGGCGGACGACAGCTTCCGCCAGGTGGACAGGGAAGAGCCGATCATACCGGAAACCGACGAACCGGTAACGCTCGAAGCCGTCGAAGACGAAGATGTTCCCCCTGTCGAAAAACCCGTTCCCATCAGACCCGCGATGACGGAGGAGCCGGTTTCGACGCCCCCGGCGCGACAGGAGGCACAGCAAACGCCACCGCCACCGCCGCCCGCAGCCGCTCCCCGCGCCGGCAGCATGATGTGGAGCGTGCAGCTCGGAGCGTTCAAAAGCGAGGCGGGCGCGTTCCAGCTCGTCGAGGAACTCAAGCAGAAATTCAACCAGCCGGTGTACAAACGCTACGATCCCGCAACAGGGTATTACAAGGTGACGTTGGGCTCCTTTCCCACGCGCGAGGTGGCCTCGGAGTACAAGCTCGAGGTGCAGGCGCGTGGGTACCCGGATTCCTTTATTGTCGAGGTGGCACGCTGAAGCGGGCAGGAAATAGATCACTGGGCGCTTGGCCGCGGAGTATGACGGCGCTGCTCTTTGTTGCATCGCTCATGCTTCTCTCTTCCTGTGCACCGACAAAGGAGGTTTCCCGGAAACCGCCGCAAAAGCCGCTGGAAGAGCACGAGAGGGAATTCGATCCTTCGGATTATCGTAGGCCGGACACAGTCGCAACAGCCGTGGTCAGGGAGGTGAAACCCATTATCCCTGAACCCGAGGAAGTATGGGTCGAGCGGAAGGAGCGTGTCATGGGCTTCCGCGTCCAGTTGCATTCGACCACCAGCATCGACGAGGCGCAACAGGCGCTTTCCACATACCGGTCACGGCTCGACTCGCTCGAGATTGATGCAGGACGCATCGACATGGTGTTCGACGCTCCCTATTACAAAATTCGTGCGGGTGACTTTATGGTGAAAGGGGAGGCCGATATGCTGACGGATACGCTTCGGGCTGAGGGAATACCGGAGGCCTGGGTCGTCCGTGACAATATCTTCCGCATGATACGGGAAAGACAGCAAGACTGAACAGACAAGAATACGACAGGCGCAGGAGAAATCCCGCGCCTGTTTTTTCTATATCGTCCGGCATATTGCCAGGAAGATGCCGCGATGGTTGTTCCGCCGTTACTTGATCACGAGCAGCCGGCCATCGAGTTGACGGGCGACCTCGGCGAACACGGCGTCGGAGCTTTGAAATGCGGCCAGTCGCGCGGACTCCACAAGCAGTGGCGAAGCAAACACGGTGCTTGCCAGGAAGGCCTTGTAACGGATACGGGTCGTGGCACCTTTCGCGACCAGACGGTCGACAGCGAGCTCCAATGCGGCGAAATTTCGCTCGGGATATGCGAGACGGAGCTGGAGTGAATAGTACAGACTCGATTCCACAAGGCCGTCGTTCCCGGAGGCAAGTCCGTTTGCATAATTGCGCTCGGCTTCTGCCAGGCGTTCGCTGCGTGTCGTTCCAATTGAAGGGATTCCGGACGCATCGTCGGTGACATTCTGTGCGGAAGCGATGCTTGCGGCTGTGCAGAGCAGGACCGCGATCAGGGTGAGTCGTAACGTTTTCATTCTATTCCTCTCAACGAATGGTGTCGAAATCATGCACCCGCCAGTCTACGACATAGGGTAGACCCGGTTGTCGACACGCGGTCAACAGTTGTCACGATTTGTCACAGGAGTGAGAGGAAGGGATCAACGCACGGTTGTGCTATCGACGGAGCCGCGTCCCTGCAGGGGAATCCGGATACCGTCGGTTTCCCATCGGGCACGCACGCGCAGTGTGTCTCGCACGCGACCGTACGGTTCAGGGCGTTGGAGTGGCCAGGGCTTTCCGAAATCGTAGCGACGGTTCCCATTGCGATCGATGAAGGCATCGAGAATGTACTGGCCTTCGGGAACGGCCTCGAAGCGGAAACTTCTGCTGCTGTCGGTCGCGATGGTGCGGGTCCGGGGCTGCCGTCCGGTTTCATGCAGGCGGACAACCGCGTGTCCGCTGCTGTCCGATGTCTCTACCGAGCCGGAAAGCGATCCATACTGGTCGCGTTTGTCCGTGCGGAAACGGAAGCATCGTGTGCTGTCTCCCACGGCCCTGCCGCCGATGGAATCGCTGAGGAGGTGTTCCTCGAAACACAATGTGTACACGGCCTCTCCCATCAGAGGAGGGTGGTCGAGGGCTATCTCGGTCGGTGAAATCCGCTGCACTTCGAGTGCGACCGGAGTCCCGCTGGAATCCTGCAGGGAAAACGCATCCGTGCCCTGCAACGGGCGATCAAACTGAATGCGGAAGCTGCTGTCAGGCTCGACGCCGCGGGCATTTTCTGCGGGAATGGTCGCAAGGATACGCGGCCGGGCGGTGTCAGCGGTTGCCGAACCCACGAAGACCCACGGGTGTGCGGAGGTATCGATCCAGTTTCCCGCGCCGTCCTCAAGGGAATCGATCCAGAGGAGATACGGCACCTCGCGCAGGGGTGCGGACAGACGGACATCCCAGGTGAAACGTTCTTCCGCAGGCGTCACCGCCGATTGCAGTCCCACGGATTCGGCAGTCGCTGAGTCGCGAATGACGATGTGTTCGAGAGGCAGCGGCTGCGGATACACCGTTTCATTGAACTTGAGCCGGAGTAGACGCGCATGCAGGGCTTCGACCCGCTGCAGGTGCGGACGTGTCGTGTCTTCCGTGGACAGGAAAAGCCGGAGGGGAGGCGGAGCCGTCGTGTCTTCAACCAGGATATCCCGGTCCGGTACACCGATATCTTCGCTTTCGGCGTTGTAGCGATAGTCATTGCTCTTGTCGCGCACCGCAAAGACGCGATACGGGCCAGGTACGACATTGTAGAAATGGAATGCGCCGTCATCGGAGGACTGCACGGCGTAATCCGGACGTTCGATGGCGGGATTCAGCGTGTCGGCGCGCAGGGGATCCAGCAGATATGCGAAAAGGGTGACGCCGCCCGCCGGCTCGCCATACACCGTGCCGTTGAACGTGCCCTGGTCCAGGCTGTCGCCCGTCGAGAACGCGAGATGCATGGTCTCACGCATCGCATTCCCAGCGCGGATGTCCTTGACTTTGGTGCCGACGGTGATGACGTAGGTGCGGTTCTCCTGCAGGGAGGAATCAAAAACGATGCGGGCGGTACGCCCCGACCATTTGAACGACGGCGGGGTGACGGGCAGTGGAGAGATATGCACCGCCTCCTGGAATGAGGCGCGCTGGACATACTCGCTGAACGTGAATGTAATTTCGCGTCCGGTAAACCGCACGGTCTCGTTTTCCGGAGACGTTCCGATAATGAACGGTGCCTCGGTGTCCGGAGGCCCCCCCTCAGGCGGTCGCTGTGACGCGCAGCCTGTCAGGAGGATCAGTAGCATCGGGATCCATATCCATAACGATTGTATGCCGGGAGGGAAGCCCATTTCAGTTCCGCCTGTTTTTCCGGTACACGGCGACAGCCCGATTGTGCTCATCGAGTGTCCGCGAGAATGTGTGTCCCCCGTAACCATCCGCCACGAAATAGAGGAATTCATGGCGCTCGGGGTGGAGTGCGGCCTCGATCGCCTCGTGGCCCGGATTGTTTACCGGACCAGGCGGCAAGCCTGCGTACATGTAGGTGTTGTAGGGACTGTTGATCGAGAGATCACGGTACAGCAGGCGGCGGGGACCGTCGGGGATGATGTACTGCACCGTCGGGTCGGCTTGGAGGAGCATCCCGCGGCGCAGCCGGTTGTAGTACACACCGGCGACGCGTGCGCGCTCTTCCGCAAGACGGGTTTCTCCCTCCACCAG
The DNA here is from genome assembly GCA_018224415.1 of Bacteroidota bacterium. Lineage (GTDB taxonomy): Bacteria > Bacteroidota > Ignavibacteria > SZUA-365 > SZUA-365 > SZUA-365. The sequence goes on from JAGTUZ010000071.1 coordinate 7,135, forward strand.
CGACGCCATGGTGAGAATCTCGTGACGGCTGCGACGCAGTTCGCGCATGCGGTCCGTCGCCTCTGCGTCGAACAGCGCATCGTTTGCCCTGACCAGGCGGCGGAGAAAATCCGGAAGACGTTCGTCATACCGGACACGGTAGGTCTCGGGAAGAAGATACCCTTCGAGCGACGGCACGGAGAGTCCCAGGTTGCTGATGAAGGTGCGATCGCGTGCGAGCGCGAGTACGGAATCGGCCGGATAGCCGGCATGTTTTTGCAGGGTCTGCGCAATCTGCGTGAGAGTGAGTCCCTCGCGGATGGTCACGTTTTTATAGGCCTGATGGCTGCCCGCCGCAAGAATGTCTATTGCATCGGCGATGGAGAGGGGATTCGGAAAAAGGTAGAGTCCGCTCTGCAGGCGCGTGCCCTTGTCAGACAGCTTTGCCGCGATGATAAACACCCAGCGGTTGCCCACGACGTCATGATCAGACAGGATGTCCGCAATGCCACGGAGCGATGCACCGACGGGAATCTCGACAGGAGCGCTGCTCTCTCGCGCGTGCGGTGAATACATCATCGCGCCGGCGCCCCCGAGCAGGAGCAAAATGGCGGCAAACGCGGCGAGGATGAAATAGCGCTTTCTCATCTGCCGACATTGTCCGTTGAAAACAGGGTTGTTCCCAGGCGGGCGAAGGCCGGCGCATCGAGCGTCCCATGGGCATGGCGTTCGAGCTTGAGCGCGGCAAGACGGGCCACCATCGCGGCGTTGTCGGTGGAGAGGAGGAGATCTGGAATGAACACGCGCAGACCGCGCTGCTCCGCCTCGTGACGAAGCCGGAGCTGCAGTTCCCTGTTGGCGGAGACACCGCCGACAACAGCGATATCGCGGATACCCTCTCGATGTGCGGCACGCAGCAACTTGCCTGCGAGCACATCGACCACCGCACGCTGGAAGCTTGCGCAGATGTCGGCGATTTCATTCGCGTGGAGCTCAAGTACTCCGTTCCGTGCACGGCCGCGCAGATGGTAGAGCACCGATGTTTTCAAACCGGAAAAACTGAAACGATCGTCGCCGCTGTCGAGCAGGGGACGAGGGAAGGCGAGCGCATCCGGATTCCCTTCAACGGCGAGGCGATCGATGGCGGGACCGCCTGGAAATCCGAGACCCAGCATTTTGCCCACCTTGTCGAAGGCCTCTCCCGCGGCGTCATCGATGGTACCGCCAAGCAGGGTATACGCCCCGACATCGTCGATGCGGACGAGGAGGGTATGTCCGCCTGACACCGCGAGCGCGAGAAAGGGGAAGGAAGGATGGGGATCCTGCAGGAAGGTGGAAAAGAGATGCGCCTCGATATGGTTGACCGGCAGAAAGGGAATCCCGAGCCCCACGGCCAGCGCCTTGCCGAGATTGAGTCCGACGAGAAGCGATCCGATCAGCCCGGGTCCTTGCGTGGCTGCGACGGCATCCAACTCCTGTACGGTCACAGCAGCTTCGCCGAGGGCTTCGCGCACAATCGGCAGGATGGCCGTCAGATGCGCACGTGACGCCAGTTCAGGGACGACCCCGCCATGCTCGGCATGAAAATACTGGGACGAGACCACGTTCGACCGCAGCGCACCGTCGCGCATGACGGCGGCGGACGTTTCGTCACAGGAGGATTCGATGCCGAGTATGGTCACGGATCAACTTGTCTTGTAATAGTTCAGCGGGTTCGGTGCGAGAAAACACTCCTCCGCGATGCGGATGGAACTCGCAATGCGGCCTTTCCCACGCAGCTCATAGAGGCTGGGAACCAGGCGGTCGCGAAGCCCGACCGGCGTGATCGGATTAATAAAGATGTTTGTTCCGCCCTCGAAGCCCGCAGGAGTGTTGATGCGCAGTTTGATGAACACATGCCAAGGGATTTTGAAAATGCAGTCCACTGGAGTGTGATGCCATTCCTCATTGAGAGAAATCGTTCCGCCCACAGCGGCATGAATGGCGCGCACCATGTCGCTCATGCCCCGAACCTCCAGCTCGCTGTGTTCGGCCGGACGGGCGTTGAAGCTTTTCGAGAAGATTTCCACGGTGGGATAGCGGTGTCCGATGCCGACGAACGCCAGTGCGTAATCGTTTTCGGCGAAGACGAGATTGTAGTGGCCGGAAAGGTTCGGTCCGAACGTGTTGTAGACGTTCTTGTCCTGCACCACCATCTTGATCTTCCGCTCCATCGACTCGCCCCACTCGTCGATGGCCACGATCTGCGTGTGGAGGTGGTCGAACGTGGCGCCCGCCGGCCGCAGCCAGTTCTTGAACACACTGATCGAACGCACGTAACGGTTGTTGGCGGCGATTTCCGTCATGGCGTCGATGATCGTCATGTAGTAGTGGAAATGCTCCTCGTCGGTGAGATCGGCAGTGGAGAATAGGGCGACGGGACGACCCGCCTCGTGCATGTAATGCGGCTCGACGATGATCATCTCGTGCCCGCTGCCAAAAAACGCATCCACCATGAGCAGTTTTTCATCGGCGCTGATGAGGGCGATTTCCTCATCCGATTTTCCGCTTCTTTCGAGCTTGTAGTCGACGAGGCTCAAGACATGCCGGAGACCGTCAGGATTGGCCAGGTAGTCTTCCTTCCATTGAAGGTTGCGTGCCGAGAGCTTGTAGTTGTAGTTCTGGCGCCAGTAGTTCAGGGAAAGGATTTCAAAGAGGTTGGAAACGCGTCGGAAGAGAGGGACGGTCTCATAATACTCGGAAGGGGCGAGGTTTCGCAGCGTGACGAATCGGTTGGCTTCTCGAACGACACGGGACTTCTCGGGGGACGTTTCAAAATAGCGCGCACGACAGAACGCGCAATACCCTTCAAGATCCTGTACATCGATGCGAGGCACAGCAGCACTCTGAAGGGTGTCGCTCAGTGGCTTGTTTTCCCTGCCCGGAACGGACCAGACCTCGACGCCGCTGAAGGGGTTAACCTGCTTGACGGTGCCGTCGGCCATGGTGTGGTAATAGAAATGATAATCCAAACCGCATCCAGTACCGGGTGAGAGAAAAATCTACAGAAATGTCAGGGACGACCGGAAAAATCTCCGTCCTCCCGGGAGCGGAAAATCAGGAATCGTCGGATGTGCGCTTCGCGCGACGAACGGCTTTCTGCTTTTTCATGCGCTTCTTGATGGAAGGCTTGGTGTAGTAGGCCCGCTTCTTGAATTCCTTCAAAATGCCCGAACGCTCGTATTTTTTCTTGAATCGCTTGATAGCGCGATCGATGGGTTCGTTCTCCTGGACAATGATGCCGATCAAGTACTGACTCCTGGCTAAGTGATTGTAAGATGGTCAATTACCATTGAGATCTTAAAAATAACACGAAGAGAGGTCAGAGTCAACAAGTGAATGCAATGACCTGCTCTTCGTGTGGCGTTCTCTTCGTAGTATGGCGTTCTCTTCGTACGACGGAAATCAGCAGAGCTGCAGGGCGTGGTCGAGATCTGCGATTATTTCTTCGACGTCTTCGATGCCCACTGAGAGCCGCACCAGCCCGTCGGTGATGTGTGCCTGCTCACGATGCTCCCTGCCCATGCTCGCATGCGTCATCGACGCAGGATGCTGGATCAGGGATTCGACGCCGCCGAGGCTCACTGCCAACTGACAGAGATGGACGCTGTTCATCATCGTTTTTCCCGCCTCAAGGCCTCCCTTGAGCTCGAATGCGATCATTGATCCAGGACCGCTCATCTGCTTTTTCCCGAGTTCATATTGCGGGTGGGAGGGGAGCCCCGGATAACGCACCCACGCGATCTTGGAGTGCTGTTCGAGATGTTCCGCCACGCGCATGGCGCTCTCCGCGGCGTGCTTCACGCGCAGGGACAGCGTTTTGAGCCCGCGATGCACGAGGAAGGAATTGAACGGGTCGATCACGCCGCCAATCTGGTTGAGCGTCTTGCGGAAATGCGGATACGTTTGCTCGTCTTTCACCACCACGATACCGCCGACCACGTCGGCGTGTCCGTTGAGAGACTTGGTGAGGCTGTGCACGATCACGTCGGTCCCCAGTTCGAACGGTCGCTGCATGACTGGTCCCATGAAGGTGTTGTCGACAACCAGTGACGCTCCCTGTGCGTGCGCGATTTCTGCAATCGCGGCGAGGTCGCTGATGATCAGGGTGGGATTGCAAGGTGTTTCGACGAAGACGACTTTCGTGTTGTTCTTCATTGCCTTCCGCACCGCTTCGGTGTCCGAGGTATCGACGAATGTTGTCTCGACGCCGAATCCGTGCATGACGGTTTTCAATAGTGTGGATGTGGGTCCATAGACGGATTCGCTGCAGACGACATGATCACCGCTCTTGAGCAGGGCGGAAAACGCCGTATGCACGGCCGCCATGCCACTGCCGCAACCGAGGGCGCGCGCTCCTCCCTCGAGTACCGCAACGGCGTTCTCCATCGCTTCCACGGTCGGATTGCGCATGCGGGTATAAATGAATCCTTCTTCCTCTCCGGAAAACAGACTCGCGCCATGCTGCACGCTCTTGAATTTGAATGTCGAGGTCTGGTAGATCGGCGTTACAACCGCGCCGTGCACGTCTTCTTCGGTGCCTGCATGGACTGCCTGCGTGTCGAATTTCATGTTCCGGATGTTTTTCACGAGTTCCTCCAGAATGAGTGCCTCCCGCAAAGGGAGCTTGAAAAAATATTGAATACTGTCATCGTGTGACAGGAACGGAGCCGCAGTGAACGGGTCCGCTCAATCGAAAAAGACCCAGTCCACTCCGAGGCGGAATGCCCGGTCGAACATGGGATGGAAAGCCGTTGTGATGTGCTGGTCATTGAGCAGATTATAGAGCAGCACATGAATCGTTGCCCGCTGCTTGATCGTCGCAAAAAGGAAAAGATCGATTCTTTTGACGTCGGTATATTCGCGCAGCGTTTCGTGGTATGTGTCGTCCGGTAGAAAGACGCCGATTTCCGGATGATGGAGCAGCGGCAGGAACGGTGACGAATGGCTGAAGCGTGCACCGGCGCGAAGGTCGAGCGTCCCTTCGATCAGCCCGCCACGATAGTACAATTCGTACACACCCGAGAATTCCGGAGCCGTCAGGGTGTTCCGGAGACGGTCTGATGAAAGCACCGAGCCACGCAGGTCGAGATGAAAACGCCAGAGCTTCAGTCGCACATCGCCGCTTGCGCCGTACACGGTGCGCTGCTCGCCATCGGGAATTTCCCGGTAGAGTAGTGAATACCGGCCGGAAATCGTGTCGTGGTAGGTCAAAACACGCAGGGAGCTGTAACGGGTCTCGTTGCGAATGAAACCGCGCAGGTCCAGTCCGAAACCGTCGGTGTCGACACGCAATCCACCTTCCGCGATTGCGTATTTGTCGAGATCCGGCGACCGGTCCCCGGTCGCGGTCACTCTCGGTGTCGTGTAGCGACGCTCGTACGGCGATTGCGGACGCGCGGCGTACGACGCCCCGCCCCAGACCGTCGCCGGGCCGAGAGGAATGTCCGCACCGGCGCCGAAGGAGATCGTGCTGCTGCCGTATCGCTGGTCGAGACGCGCGAAGCCGGCAACCGTCACAGGACCGAGTGACAGGCCGAGACGACCGCGTGCGTGGGCGACGATATCCGCGTCGTCCAACGCTTCTCCCCCCATGACCGCCTGGTACCCGCCGAACGCACCCTGCAGATCGAGCTCCGCCCATCCGAGCTGTGTCCGATGGTCGAGCACCGCCTGCATCAGCGACCAGTGGTCGCTCAGGTTCATCCTCGGTTCGGCGAGTGAATCTTCAGGATATTGAGACGCAAGATTATCACGGTACCGACGGACATCGGAATCGGCGACCAGACGGATCATCGTAACCTGTGCCGAGTCACGATCCCATTGCAGCACCGCTCCGGTTTCCACGTGATAGTGCTGGCCCTCCGTGTGCATGGTTTCATTGACGATTTGGCCGCCAACCGCCTTCGGATCGAATGCGTTTTCGCCGAAGGCGCTGCTTTCGGCCTCGTACACGTATGGAGCGACGGATCCCGGCAAGAACGTTCCCCGGATGCCTCCGTTGAGCAGGGTCAGATGGTCGTCGTATTGCACGCGCCCCGTGAGCGTCAGCAGATCGCTGAGACGGTTCCGGTATGCGAGGCGTGCGTTCCAGCTTTCGTGCCGGTTGTTGGGGAAGCGCGCGGCGTTGTTGTTGTTGGTGGACCCGATACTCGTGCGCGTCAATCCAAGGTAGATGTTGCTTTCATCGCTCGCTCCCAAGGTGAACATGCCATCGGTGTACAGGTACTCGTTCGCGGATTCAGTATGCCGGAGCCGTGTGATGGGTCTCGGTGCGTTCCAGATCCTTTTCTCCGTTTCCACCACCATGACGTCACCCGGGATGCCGTACCAGAACGCCTGGTATTGGGGACGGACGATGAATCGGGCGGCATCTTCCGTCGAGACCCGGTAGGGGTCGGGCTGTCCGGTAAGCAGATTGTCGATGGCCAGGCCATCCACCGTAAGGGTACTTTGCCATGGCAGGGAGGCGCCCATGCCGATCCATGCCGGCTGCCCGTAATTCCCGAGATGGGAGAGTTGTGCCTGCGGGTGCTGCAGTGCGATCTCTCCAAGATGGTGGTACTCAATCAGCGCGACGGAGTCCTTCGAAAGAATCCAACTCCCCGCAGTCAGTTTCGCCCGGACAGTTGTTTCATCTCCCTTCAATGTGTCAAACGATACCTGACCGATCACGAGCGAATCCTCACCGATCAGGAGCGAATCCTCACCGATCACGAGCGAATCCTCACCGATCAGGAGCGAATCCTCACCGATCACAAGTGAATCCTCACCGATCACA
>JAGTUZ010000072.1 GCA_018224415.1 Bacteroidota bacterium
GAACAGAGCGGAACGCTCAGTTCATGACCACCATTTTCTGCGTGACGCGGTCGCGGCCGTTGCTGAGCGTGCAGAAGTAGACGCCGTTGCGGAGGTCCGCAGTGGCGACGTCGAGTGTGTGTGAACCGGCGTCGCGGCGGCCTTCGACCAGCGTGCGCACATGGCGGCCGGCGGCGTCATACAATGCCAGTGTGACGGACGCAGGTGCGTCGAGAGTGAACTGCAAACGCGTGCCCGCGGCGGCGCGGAAGGGATTCGGGTAGTTCTGCATCACGGCGAAGCCCTGCGCGGTGGGAGCCGGCGCCTTGGCGTCGAGTGTTGCATCGGTGATCCACATGCCGCGGCCATGCGTGGCTGCGATGAGTCGGTTGCGCGAGTCGATGTCGATGTCGTACACAACAACATTCGGGAGATCGTCACCGAAACGCGCCCAGGTCTGTCCGCCGTCACGCGTGTACCATCCGCCGATGTCCGTGCCGACATAGAGCACATTGTCGGGTTTGTCGCGGGAGATGACCAGACCGTTGACCGGCACGTCGGGCAGGTTGCCGGAAATGTCGATCCACTCGGCGCCCTTGTTCGTGGTCTTGAACACATGGCCGGTGCCGTAGCCGGAGAAGGTGACGTACGCGATTTCCGGATTGCGGCGGTCAATGCGCACTTCGTTCACCCAGCGGTTGGGCAGTCCTTCGCTGATGTTGAACCATTCGACGTCGAAGGCGTTGATCACGTCGCTGTACTGCACCGTGCCGTCACCGCAGCCGATGTACATCCAGGTGGGATTCGATTCGGAGACGTCGATGGTCGACACCACCGAGTAGGCAAAGCTGCTGCGGGCAGTGATGTCGGGACTGATCGGCGCCCAGGTGGGATTGCCGGAGTCGACGCCCTTGGCGGTGTAGACGAACTGCGTGGCCGTGTACATGCGCGTGTTGTCGCCGGGCGAAAGCATCATCGGCGGAAGCCAGTTGAAACGGTCGGTTTCGACCGACCCGAAACCGCGGTCGAGCCGCGTCCAGGTCTGTCCGCCGTCGAGACTGCGCGCGGGTGCCGTGGTCGCGGCACCTTCAATGGCGACGCGGGAATACAGCACGTTGGAACGTAGCGGATCGACAACCACGTAGCCACCGTCACCGCCGCGGCGCAGGCGCCAGTTTTTCGCGTTGACGTTGAAGGTCTGGAACACACCGTGATCCTGCGCGCCACCGTAGAAACGCTCGGCGTCGTTCGGATCCCATGCGAGGGTATAGAACTGAATGGTCTCGAGATTCTGTCCAAGCGGGGTCCAGGACGAACCCGAACTCGCGCTGCGATACACGCCGCCGTCGTTTCCGAGGTAGACGTATTTCGCGTCGGAGGTGAACTCCAGCACGTGCTGGTCGACATGCACCGGCGAATTGCCGTTGGTCACGCGCGCCCAGCTATTTCCGCCGGTAGTGGATTTGTACACCTCGAAGCCGCCGCAGATGACGAGGTTCGGATCCGTCGGGGAAATCGCGGCGCAGAGATTATAGAAGCCCTGACCCGACGTGAAGTCGGAGGGCAGGTTGCTCATCTGCCGTTCCCAGGTGTCGCCGTTGTTGGTGGATTTCATCACACCGAGAAAATCATTCTCGCCGCTGGAGGTGTTGCGTCCCTTCATCACGAAGGCCAGGAGGAGGTTGGGGTCCGCCGGCGTGGTCGCGAGTTCGACGCGTCCGGTGGAATCAGGGTTCGGCCAGTTCTCGGCCACTTTCGACCAGGAGAAACGCTGTCCGCCGTTGGTCGAACGATAGATGCCGTTGATGCTCGTGCCATTATCGTTGCCGATGGCGAGGAACACGATGTCCGGATTGTCCTCGCGGAACGCCACGTCAGTGACGATGCCCGGTTGCGTGCGCATCCAGTTCTCGCCGCCGTCGCCGCTGCGGTAGAGTCCGTCACGCGAAGCGACGAACACAACGTCCGAACTGCGCGGATCGACGATAATGGTGTGGATCGCGCTGTTGCTTGTCGGCCAGGGCAGGCGGCGCCATGTCTCGCCGGCGTCGGTGGATTTCATCACGCCCACGCCGCTGAACGACGGTGCGCCGTAGGATTTTACCAGCTCCATAGTTGGTTCGCCGGTACCGGCGTAAACGATGTCGGGATTGCTCGGGTCAACTGCGATGGCGCCAACGGGAATGGCATCGGCGAAATCCATCACCGGACGCCAGCTTCCGTTCTGTCCGCCTTCAGTGGACTTGAACACGCCGCCACTTGCGCCACCGGCATACACGACGTTGTAGTCGTCCGGACGAAACGCGATCGCACGGATGCGGCCTGCGGAGTTCGCCGGACCGAGCGACACCCAATTGTTGCTCATCGCCGTCTTGTCCATGCCCTTGCCGAGGCGGGCGTCCACCTCGAGCAGCGCTTCATAACGGAGCAACTCGACGTTCACACCCGAATTCCCGTACAAACGCGACATGTAGAAATATTCGATTCCCGGGACGTGTTTCTTCACGCCCGTCGCCTGCTTGATCCTGTCGTGCTTTTTCTGTGCCATCGTCGTAAAGATGTCATTCCAGCGGGACGGCTGCTCGGGCATAAGCGTAAACACCAGCACAAACGCCAGTCCCACCGCCGCCAGCTGCAACATCCACCGTCCCGTACGTGCTGCCTTCATTATCATAACCTCTATACCTGTAGAAAAACGAGTGATCGTTATCGATCGGAATACACCGAATTTTCAATTTATCATTTCTTTGCTTGGAATCCATGATATTCGGAGTGACCCGTGGGGAACGGAAGGACGGAAGGACGGAAGGACGGAAGGACGGAAGGACGGGAGGACGGGAGGACGGAAGGACGGAAGGACGGAAGGACGAAGAGGGTAGATCACGGTCAAGGAATGAGAACAGACTGGTTCCCTATCGTGCGCGACGCGTATTGTGCCCTTTGTATACTCTGAAGTATTTCGAAAAAATAGGGAGTTGCAGATGGAATCGTCTGATGCCAAGATGCACGAGTCGCTCGATTGCTGGAGACTGGCGATGGATCTCGTGGTACTTGTGTACAAGCTGACCGCATTTTTTCCCCAACATGAACAGTACGCCCTGACTCAGCAGCTGCACCGGGCGGTGCAGTCCATCCCGAGCAACATCGCCGAGGGACGTGCGAAAAGAACCGCCAACGAAACCCTGCACGCACTTTTCATTGCGCGAGGGTCACTCGCCGAGGTGGAAACACAGCTCCAGATCGCCGCTCGGTTGGAATACATCCAGATTGAGGAGGATCATCGAGCGCTGCTAAACCGTGTGTCGCAATCGTTGAACGGATTTATTCGTTTTATGAAAAAGAAGTCTCGTTCCACATGAGTGGGGGGGGTACGAAAACCGTCCTTCCGCCCTCCCCGCCTTCGCGTCGCTCCGCTCCGCTACGGCGCGGCAGGCCGCCCTTCCGTCCTCTAATATTCCACCCACACTCCCAGACTCCCGAAATGATCGGTCCGGCTGCCGTCGAGCTCTGAACGGAGGTCGCGGAAGCGATAGAGGCCGCGGAAGAAGATGTTGCGCCAGGGCTCCCAGTGCAGGGAGAAGGTGAGGATGTCGCTGTTGTCGCGCGGACCGGCGAGGAAGGGGGCGAAGGCGGAGTCGCGGTCGTAGTCGCGCGAGGCGAAGATGTCGGCGCCGTTGTTGACAACGATGTTGCCTTCGGCGTCGACTTCATTGCGGCCGTGGCGGCGGTGGTGCCATTCGAGCTGCAGCCATAGCGACGCGCCGATCCAGTGCCGCAGCGAGGCGTACAGTTCGTCGCTGTTTGGGGGAAGTTCCACGCCGAGCGCGTCGCCGTCGTGCGAGTACTGGTTGCCGTCGAGGCGGTGGGAATATACGTACGGCTCGATGCGCGTGTATTCGAGCGTGAGGTCGGTGTTGGGCAAAAGGCTGGCGTTCATCGCGCCTCCCTGCCAGATGAATTTGTTGCCCCAGGAATCCTCCCCGAGCAGGGAGAAATCCACGTCGTCGATAAGCCAGCTTCCGTAAAGCTGCGTGCCGGGAATGAACAGCGTCGCGAGGTCGAAACCGAGCATGGGATTGTCGCGGTCCCCGCCGGCGTGTTCGGCCGACTTGTAGAAATTCACCGGAAGCAGATAGCCGAAATCCATTTCGCGCTGCGAATATACAACGCTCTCGTACACGCCGAAACGCACGGTGCCCGCAATGTCGGCCTCGGCGCGGTGGATGGCGACGTACTTGCTGTCGTAATGCGGACGGCCCTGTTCGCGCATCTCCATTTGGGACAGCAGGGAGCCGTGCAGGAAGAGGAAGCGGAAGACTCCTGCGTGCGCCGTGAGCTGTACGGCGTCGAACGGCTGCGCATTGGTGCCGAGCAGCACCTGGTTGGAAATACCGGATCCGATAATCCGTTTCTCCCGTCCCAGCGCCGCGCTTCCCCAGTTCCAGGTCGCCGTGACATAGGCCTCGGAGAAGTCGAAGAAGTCCTTGTCGAGATCGGCGAAGTTGAAATTGCGTCGCAGCTCGTGGTCACTCAATGCCAGCGCCCGCGACCCCACGGCCGCGCCGTTCGTGGCGCGCAGTCCGTATCCCACCGTCCCGCCCATCGTCCCACGGAAGCGTCCGCCCAGTTGCGCCAGCGTCACGTTCGATGCCACGTCGCCGTCCGTGCGCGCACGGTATTCCAGCGAACCCAGGAACTCCGCGGCGAAAAAGCTTTCCCCGTCCTCCGACCGCCAGCGATAAAGGAATTTCTCCCGGTCGCTGAAGCTGCGTGGAAGGACCTCCCCGACCGGCGTCTGGAACAGCACCACGGCGTCCTGCCTGCCATCGGCCTCGGCCACGAACTCATCGGCGAAACGCGCGGCCAGTTCGCGCTCGGCGGCGGACAGCTCCGTCCCGCGCTCCGCCAGCCGTCGCACGAAGTCCGTCACCTGCTTGCGCTCCAGCGGCAGCATCGCGCGCGAATAATCCGGCAGCACGCCCCGCAGCTGCAGGCGGTTGAGGAACGGATACACCGGGTGCCCCACCTCCACATGCTCGGCCTGGGACATTGCTTTCGGTGACGCGAACATCAAGGCGAGGATGAACGTCACGAGGAGCGCTGCGCCGATTCGGGAAGAGAGGGGAAAGGGGAAAGGGGGAAAGGGGAAAGGACGGAAGACGGAAGGACGGAAGGCGGAAGGACGTCCTGTCGCGCCGCTGTTGGAAACGGGAGATGTCGGCCTGGGGACGGCGCGCACCCCTGTCCGCCGGAGTCGGCCGAAGGCCGACGAAGGTGGAAGCGCGCCGCTGTTGGAAACGGGAGATCTCATGGGACTTCTTTCAATGACCATACACATATTCTCTCACGTCGACACCCGCCCGGGTTTCCACCGCGCGAGCGCGGCCTCGACCGCGACGGCGGCGAAGACAATGTACAACATCCCCATGTGCAGGACATAACGGGTCTCCACGTGCAGGGCGGACACGGAAAGCATGGTGACGAGCACGGTGAAGACCAGTGGCCAGGGGAGGCGGCGTTGTCGCGCAAGGAGCCAGGCACCGGCGAGGGTGAACGCCATCAGCGCAAGCTGCGGCCAGAGGAACAGCGGATGCCGCGCGCGCGCGTCGGACCAGTCGATGGTGAGAAACATGGCGGTCTTCCGGAGGAGGAGCGAGAGCGCGTGTCCGGGTTGTTCCGTTATGAAGGCCAGCGTGCGTTCGCGGTAGATGTCCATCACCCGCAGCTCGTAATCACATGATGCCGGAAGCGCGCGGATCTCGCGTTCGATCCCGGGCGTCAGCCAGTTCGAGCCACCCTCGGATTTGAAGGCGCCGCCGGTGCTCGCGGGATTGTTGCCGCGCCAGGCATTCAGCCAGAAATTCGTGGTC
>JAGTUZ010000073.1 GCA_018224415.1 Bacteroidota bacterium
AAAGGGAAGTGCGCAGGTCCCGAGCGGAGGCGGGGTGCCTGTCGTGTTGTATGGCAACCATCCCGGCTGGTGGGACGCCGTGCTGCCGCTGGTCCTCTCGCGGCGGCATTTCCATCACGACGCCTATGCGATGATGGAAGAGAAGCAACTCGCGCGTTACGGCTTCTTCCGCAGGATCGGCTGCTTCTCGGTGGTGCGGGAAGATCCGCGCGAGGCACTGAGAAGCCTGGAGTACGCGACCACCCTGCTCTCGGACACGCCCCGCGCTCTGTGGGTCTTTCCGCAGGGAGTGCTCACGTCGGCCGAAAAACGTCCGCTGCGTTTTTTCAGCGGGACGGCGCGCCTCCTGCGTGATCTGGGCGAGGTCATCGCCATCCCTGTCGCCTTCCGCTATGAGTTCGTCGAACACGAGCTACCCGAGGCCTTCGTCGCCTGCGGCAAGCCCTGGCATATCCGCCGCGATGAACGCGTGGACGTGCGCCTCACCACGGCCATCCTCGAGCAGTTGCTCGAAGATGAAATGAACGTGCAGCGTGAAGATGTCATGGAACGGGAATTCGATGCGTACGAAACCATCGTCGCCGGACGAAGATCGATCAATGACCGCTGGGACGCGTGGAGGGAGGAATGACAAATGATAGATGACAGATGACAAATTGAAAGATGATTGATATTTGTCATCTGTCATTTGTCATTTGTGATTTCCTACTGCTTCGACTGCCGAATTGGCACTCCGCACAGCGCCTTCGATGGTAGCCGGCAGGCCAGTCGCGGTCCAGTCGCCTGCGAGATATAGCCCACGCACACCGGTTCGCGCCTGCGGCCGCATGCGCTCGATACCGGGGGCGGGAACGAAGGTCGCACGCTTTTCCCTGATGGGGAGAATGCGAATGATGTCGCCGTCAACGAGCCCCGGAGCGAGCAGCGCGAGTTCGCGGAGCACCAAGCGTCGCAGGGCATCCCTGTGTGTCGTTTCGTGCCCCTCCGCTCCGGACACCGTACACGAATAATGATACTGTCCCTCCGCCGTTTTTCCCTTGAAAAAGACCCACTGCAGCGTTGTCCCGAGCAGTCCCGTCATCGGCGACGTGCCGGCGCTGCGACGCAGCCAGACATGGACGGACAGGATTTCCGAAGGAATGAAGGCTGCGAGATCGATACCGGGCAGCAAGACGTCGGGGAGTGGCCTGTCCGTCTGCTTCCCACTGGCGTCGATCAGACGCAGCCGGCGCAGGGCCCACGGTGGCATTGCGAGAATGACCGCGTCGGTAGCGAGGCGTTCATCTCCGGCGATGACGGCAGTGACTCGGCGACCGCTTCCCTCCTCCGGACACGCAAGCGCGGTGACCGTCGTACCTGAGCGGACGATCACCCCCCGTCGCTGCAGTTCCGAAACGGCCGGTTCGATGAAAATGCCTGACAATGCCGCATCGGGAAGCAGCATGTCGGCGGCATCCCGGGCTCCGAGAAAGATCTCTCGCAGCAGCGCGGCGAATAGACGCGCGGAGGCCTGTGAGGGTGTGCTGTTCATCGTCGCCAAGACGAGAGGTTGCCAGAAAGCCAGCATCTCCGCACTGCCCTGTCCGAGATTTCGGAGCCACGCCTCCGCTGTCAGGTCATCGAGCGCATCGAGTCCGCTCCCGGACAGCCGGCGAAGCCGTATGGCCGCGCGGAGGATGCGCATGCGTGCGCGGAAGGAAAGCATGTCGTATCGGAGGAAGGCCACAACGAGCGAAAGCGGGTGAGGGAGCGCGCCGGCCTGCAGCAGGGACCGACGCCCGTCGATATGCACAAACGGCAACGACATCCCGCGCAGCCGCGCGAGCGACGATGCGGTCCCGATCTCCCCGAGGTAATCCAATGCCGCCGTGCAGGCGCCCATGAGCACATGCTGCCCGTTGTCGCTCTCCGTCCCGCTGTCACGGTCGACGAAGGAACGCACACGTCCGCCAAGGGCGGGCGCACTCTCGAATAGCGTCACGCGATAGCGCTCGTCCGAAGAAAGCCGGAGCGCCGCAGCCAGCCCGGCCACGCCGCCGCCAACGACGATGCAATGTGTCATGGGAGTGATGCGTAGGTCACTGGCGCACGGCTGAAGTACTCGACCGTCGCGAGGCGGAACTTGGAGAAGGTGGAAATGGAGATGGGTTCGTCGAACAGCGCGAAATGCTTCTGTTCGATTTTCTGGAGAATGCGGTAATAGATACGGTCCATGATGCGCGCTGCGAAAAAGGCGGCATGGTCTTCGTACGCCAGCGACGCGCGCGCAAGCTGGTAAAATTCACGGGCGCGAGCGGTTTGGAATCGCATCATCCGGATGAAGCCTTCGTTGTATGTCGAATGCAGCAGTTCGTTGTACGAATACCCGAAGCGCTCGAAATCCTCTTTCGGCAGGTAGATGCGCCCGATCGCCGCATCGGCCTTCACGTCGCGCACGATGTTGGTCAGTTGCAGGGCAATGCCCAGATCAACCGCATACTGGCGCGTGCGCTCGTTGGTGTAGCCGAATATTTCGGAACACATGAGTCCGACCGTGGACGCCACGTTGTAGCAGTATTCGTACAACTCGTCGAAGGTCTCATAACGCGTGCGCTCGAGATCCATGCGCATGCCGTTGATCAAGTCATGGAAATGAACCGCGGGAATATTGAAGCGCCTGGTGATGACGCTCAGCCGGTTGAGCAAGGGAAAGCTGCTTTGGTTGCGGAGGCCTTTTTCCAGTTCCTCCGCCCAATGCATCAGCGTTGCGGACTTGCTGGCATCGTCTCCTTCCTCGTCCACGATGTCGTCGGTACAGCGGCAGAACGCATATACCGTGTGAATCGCATCGCGCTTCTCTTCCGGCAACATGGCGAAGGACACCATGAAGTTGGTTTTGCTTTTGCGCGTTATGTCGGCGGCGAGGTTTGGATCAGTCATCGGGACTTCCTTTCAGCACTGCAGCGGACACGATGGCAAACGTTTCCGCTGCGGTTAACGCCGGTCTGGATTGAAGGACAGTATAATGTTGTTTTTCAATTTTTTCAAGCACCCGCATGCCGCCGCGCCAGATAGCGGACAATTCCAGCCGCAGGCGCGGCGGGACAAGCGGAAAAAGCGGAAGCGCCTGGTGGAAAAATTGCTTCGTGCGCTCTATCTGGAAGGAGATGGCCGTTCGCGTCGCATGCGTGTCCTTCCCGCGCAGGATATCCGCGGGGGTGAGAGAATATCGCGCGAGGTCCTCAAGCGGGACGTACAGCCGCGGTTTGACGCGGTCAACAGAGACATCCTGCCAGAAATTCACGAGCTGCAGGCCTGTGCAGAGTGCGTCTGACGGCGGACCCGTCCGCTCGTCAAGGCGTCCGAACAGGGCGAGGACGATGCGGCCAACGGGATTCGCCGAGCGGCGGCAATAGTCCGTCAGCTCGTCGAAGCTGTTGTAGCATTCCTTCCAGGTATCCTGCACAAAAGCATCGATCAGATCGTGAAAGAGCTGCGCGGGGATATCGAAGCGCCGCATCGTGTCGCCGAGCGCCAGGAATACCGGATGTATTCCTCCGTTGTGTCCGCTCCGCTGAACGAAACCTTCGCCCGATCCGTCACCTGCCGTTTCGACTGCCCGCAACTGCGCGCGCCAGTCCTCGAGATGCTCGCGCCGTTGTTCCGCTGCGATCACACCCTCGTCGGCGAGATCGTCGGCATGCCGCGCAAAGGCGTACACCGCCGCGACATGCGGGCGAAGCCGTCGTGGCATCAGCCACGATGCGACAGGAAAATTTTCGTAATGCGTCCGCGCGAGCCTGCGGCAATACAGGTAGGCTTCACGGAGCGCCTGGTCCTGGCTGCTTTTCATAAGGGCAAATTCCGTATTCACCGGAGCAAATCAAAATCGGACGGGGCTGTCACGTATCGGGCCACGCGGTCACGTATCGGGCCACGCGGTCACGTATCGGGCCACGCGGTCACGTATCGGGCCATGCGGTCACGTACCGGCCCGCGCTATCACGTTTCCGCGAACAGCGCAGTCGAAAGATAGCGTTCACCGGTATCGGGCAGCACGGTAACAACATGCTGGCCTGGGTCGAGACGTTTTGCGACGGCGAGGGCACAAACCGCAGCGGCACCGCAGGAAATGCCGACAAACATCCCTTCGTCGCGCGCCAGTTTTCGTGCCATGTCTACCGCTTCATCGTTGCTGACGGTCATGATCTCGTCGATGACCGAACGGTCCAGGATCTCGGGCACGAACCCGGCGCCGATGCCCTGTATCTTGTGCGGTCCCGGTTGTCCGCCGCCGAGTACCGGCGAGTCGGCCGGCTCCACGGCCACGATATGCGTGTTCTTGCCGAAGCGCTCCCGGAGCACCTGTCCGACGCCGGTGATGGTGCCGCCCGTGCCGACACCGGAAACGAACGCGTCGATTGTCAGTCCCTCCATGTCGGCGAGGATTTCCTGCGCGGTGGTCTCGCGATGCGCGCGCACGTTGGAACGGTTGTTGAACTGCTGGGGGATGTACACCCCGTCGCGTTCGCGGGCCAGTTCCTCCGCGCGATCGATAGCGCCCCGCATACCCTTCGTACCGTCAGTGAGCACGAGTTCGGCGCCGAGATGGGACATGATCTTCCTTCGCTCGACGCTCATAGTCTCGGGCATGGTGAGGACGAGACGATACCCCTTGACGGCGCAGACCATGGCGAGGCCGATGCCGGTGTTGCCCGAAGTCGGCTCGACAATCAGTGAGCGCTCCGGGGAAATCAGACCTTCCTTCTCGGCGTCCTCGATCATGAAAAGCGCCGGGCGTTCCTTGACGCATCCAAGGGGATTGAATGCCTCGATCTTCACCCAGACGGTCGCTCCACCGGATGGAGAAAGCCTGGAGAGCCTGACCAACGGCGTATGGCCAATGGTGTCGTTGATGTTATTGTATCGCATGCGATGCTCCTTTTGTTCAGATGACATAATGCCAGGGATCCTCGTTCTCCCCGGCCTGACGGACGTTCACGCGCGGTTCGCTCGTAACCACCGAGCGCGGCGGCACCGAACGCAGCAGCCAGACGTTGCCCCCGATCACGGAATCATGGCCCACAACCGTTTCCCCACCGAGAATGGTCGCTCCGGCGTAAATGGTGACATTGTCTTCGATGGTCGGGTGCCGATGCTGCCCGGTGAGTCCCTTCTTGACACTGAGGGCACCAAGGGAGACGCCCTGATAGATTTTCACCCGCTCGCCGATGACCGTGGTCTCGCCGATGACCACGCCTGTCCCGTGATCGATATGGAAATACTGTCCGATGCGCGCCCCGGGGTGGATGTCGATGCCCGTGCGCGAATGGATGTACTCACTCATCATGCGGGCGATCAGCTGCACGTCATGCGTCCAGAGAAAATGGGCCACACGATGCACGGCGATGGCGCGCATGCCCGGATAGGAGAGGATGATTTCCTCGCGGGAACGAGCCGCGGGATCGCCTTCCAGCAGCGCGGTGACGTCGGTGGACAGCACCCCGCGTATCGATGGCAGGGACTGGAACAAATATTCAACCGTGGCGCAGGCCTGGGAACGAAGTTCGCCGCGATCGGTCGCGGGCGGCGAAGTGAAGCGCAGTTCTTTCTCGACCTCCGCGACGAGATCCTCGTACACCGCCACCAGTCGCGACCCGGTCAGGTAGCGGAAGTTGCTTCGTGTCAGATGCTCGTCACGGAAGAAACCGGGAAAGAGCAGCGCCTCGACTTGGCGCACGATCTCGATAACGGCGTCGCGCGACGGCAACGTGTGCCCTTCGAGATGGTTGATCCCTCCTTCCCGGCTGTAGGACGAAAGAAGGTCTTCCGTCAATTGCTCGGTATCCAATATCTACCTCCTCAGGAGATAATGAGGTTTATTCTGCGACCCGGCGTGGGTCAAAGCCTTGTTGTAAATGTCACCCAATCAACAACGCTGCCAGTGGAACAAGAATTCCATGCCCGGGAGGACACGCAGACCCGGACGGTGATTTTTTGCCCTGTTCGCCTATTTTCCCTTTCTTGACATCAGTCCTGCAACTCTCATCAGCTTGACGTCCCATGGTAAGACATTTTATTCTGCTGTGTATTTTTCTCCCCTCGTTTCTTTCCGCCCAGGTCAATACCGAAAAACTCCGGCGGCTCGAAACGACTCCCGGACTGTCGTTCAGTGCCGGCCTTTCCGCAGGAATCGATCGCGGTAACTCCGAATACGTCGCTCTTTCAGGCGATACGCGCTTCGACTGGATACGGGACGGCAACAACAACTTCGTTGTCGCGCAGTACGACTTCAAGGAATCCGATCGGGGGAAGATCTCGAACCGGGGTTTTGTGCACCTGCGCAGCATGTGGGATCTGTCTCCGCTGCTCGCCCTGGAGGGCTTCGCGCAGTCGGAATTCAACGAGTTCATCTCCCTTCGCAACCGCGAACTCCTCGGCGCGGGAACGCGATGGCGCGTCCTGCAGCTCGGTCGCGACAGTGCGGCCCTGTCACTGGGCGCCACCCTCGGCGTCGGGCTGATGTTCGAGCATGAATACTACAACACCACGCCGGAGGACAAGCGATTCGACCGGCTGCGATCAACCAATTACCTGACGGTGTTTTTCCGCTTCGACGAACGCGGCTCGCTGCAGCTGGTCAGCTACTACCAGCCACTCCTCTCCGATCCCTCGAATGTGCGCGTCATCAGTGAGATCGCACTCTCTTTCGTGATCACTCGATCATTGTCGTTCACGAACACGCTGTCATATCGATACAACAGTCGGCCGGTCCTCGACGTCCGGGAATACGACCTGCACCTCCGCAGCGGGATCCGTTTCAGCCTGCCATGAACGGCGCTCGCCGATGTGCGCGATCAACCGATGTGCGCGATCAACCGATGTGCGCGATCAACCGATGTGCGCGATCAACCGATATTCGTTGAGTCGACGATCGATCGGCTCAGGAGGCGGACCGTGCTTTCCGCGGTGATACGCACATCATGCAACCGCGCCTCCGCCCCTTCGACGGCCAACGTGTCATACCGGACACAACGGTCGAAATCCGCATTGTCCCCGCTGCGGTCGCGGTGGTTGCGCTGATAGACCCGTCGCCCCTCCTCCCCACAGCAATGGCACCAGGTCCGGCCTTTCTCTACAAAAAGTTCGCTGACCACACGAAGGCGCGGCGCGGCCTGCGGCTCGGCCTGCGGCGCGGTCTTCCCTTCGTCTTCGGACGAGATTGTATCGGGTACGTCCATCCCGCCTTTGCGCAAAACCAGGCAGCTGAACTTGAGCGAACGCTTGACATTTCCCACGACCTCGTCGAGCCAGGCGATATGCTGCGGGCGCTCCCACGGCAGATCGTGGTGGCACCAATCCTTTTCCGAAACGAGGGCCGGACAGTCGGCCTGGCGGAAGCAGGGCACGCGCACGTTCCACCCTTCCGCGACCGCATGATCGCGCAGGCGCAGCAAGACGCGCGAAGTCAGGCGCAGCGCGGGTTCGACAAGCAAAAGCACTCCCCCCGGCACAAGCAGTTCTTCGCAGCGGGAAAGGAACGCCGCATGCTTCTTTTCCGGGATTTCATTCAGCAGGTTCAGCGCCATGACCAGGTCGTGCGAAGCCGCTTCGCCCGGTGGCCTGGCTGCGTCCCCCTGCCGGACGTCGCAGGGAATGGAGATCCCGGTGATTGCTCCGATTGCATCTCCCACCTGACGGTACAGCGAAGCGTTGGCTTCCGACGCGTCGATGCCTTTGACCAGCAGCGGTCGCCCTTCCGGATGGCGTTGCGTCCAGACATGCAGGGCGGCGATGCCTGTACCGGGACCGCAGCCGAGGTCGAGCACGCGTAACGGGGCCGGACCCGGAGGCGGACCCTCGGGCCAGAGCTGATCAAGCACCCACAGCGGCTTGAGCAAATTCGCGGTGGAATAGTAAAGAAGGTAGGTTTCCCTCAGCAGCCGCTTGTGCATATACAGCGACGGACGTCCACTGCGCTCATCCACGGCGTTAAGATGTTCCGACAGTTGTTCGAGTGGCGGGACGAATCGCTGCAGCGTCCTGCCATCGAAATCCGGCAGTTCCAGCACGCGGCGAAGCACGGCATCCCACCAGTCAGGAATGGCAACGGCGTTGCGTTTCACCTCCGTTCATTCATCGTCGTCGAGGTCCACGCCTCCGCCGGAGAACTCCAGCTCTTCGTTCGCATCGATGATGATCTGCGCGAGATCGAGAACAATCGTGATCCTCTCCTTTGAGACGAACGTCCCGAGCAGTGCAAGCCCGGCATCGAGACGCGCGGATGCATCGTCTTCGTCGAACAGGTGGGCGAGCAGCGCATCGGCGTCGTCTGTCTCGATGTTGAGAAATCCCTTTTCCATTGCTTCTTCGAATGACATCGATCCTCCTGGTTTCAAATGATGATGGAAATATACACAACAGCACCGCGTCACGGAACTCCTGCGGCATTTTGTATATTGAAAACCGATGCATTCGCGAATCCGCATACCCACGCATGAACGGCGTCCGACTTCCTACGGCACGCCCCGTTGCGTTTGCCCGGGTGGCGCATCGTTCCTCCTTGTGGCGCTGCTCGCGCTGGCATGCAACGCACACGCATCCGCCGGAGTCAATCGGACGTGCGCGGTCGAATCCTCCGAGAGCGATACGATGTCACGCGGAACCGAGCGGTCGGGTGGGAACGGAAGTCGCGTTTCCGTCACACCGCAGCGTGCGGCCGGACGCATGGGCCTTCATGCCTCACTCGGTTCGGTGAATGGTGTGCGGCTCGGGATGCGCTACCATGCCCATCCTGCCCTGAGTGTCGAAGTCGACGGTGGATATGTCCGGATCTCCCTGGTCGAAGAGGAGGGCAATGCGTACGCCAACGGATGGTCCGCCTCCGGAGGCGCCAACTGGTACATGCTGCCGACCGCCGACGTCACCCCGCTGGTTTCCCTGCTCGTCGCCTATACGCAGAGCGCCGTGCTGCCCCGCGGCAACCGGCAGCGGCGTTTTGCCGTCATCCCGTCGCTCGGAAGCGAGTATTTCATGACGAAAGGGTTTTCCCTATTTTTCAGATTCGGACCCGCTATTCAGTTGACAGAAGACCTCGGCGGTTCGCGCCTGGAAACGGTGGCGCAGTTCGACGCAGGCCTGGCCTATGTGTTGTGACACCGCCGACGAACCACCAAGCGCCGACGAACCACCAAGCGCCGACGAACCACCAAGCGCCGACGAACCACCAAGCGCCGACGAACCACCAAGCGCCGACGAACCACCAAGCGCCGGCGAACCACCGAACTCCGAAGTGCCACCGTCACTGCCAGCATCCCGAATCGTCCCGGCAACACTCCCGTCCATTCCTCCGACGAAACCATTCATGCCTTCGACAACTCCACTCCCACCCGTCACGATCCGGAAAGCTTGCGAAGCCGATGCACAGGCCTTCCTGATGCTCATCGATGCGCTCGCTGATTATGAAGTGCTCGCACGGCCTGATGAAGCGGCCCGGTCACGGCTGCTGCGCGACGGTTTCGGCCCCGCGCCGCGGTACGAGGCGTTCCTGGCCTTCGTCGACGGACGCCCGGTCGGCTACGCCATCATCTACGAAACCTACTCGAGTTTTCTGGCGCTGCCCACGCTGTACCTCGAAGATATCTTCGTGCTTCCCGAGTTCCGCAACCGCAAGGCCGGGCTGGCATTGTTCCTGCATTGTGCCCGACTGGCGCGCGAACGCGACTGCGGGCGCATGGACTGGACAGTGCTGCACTGGAACGAACTCGCCATACAGTTTTATCACCGCCTCGGCGCACAACATCTCGAGGAATGGCAGCTGTACCGCCTCTCGCGGACACAGATCGAAGCACTGCCTCTCAACGACTGAACGGCGGCGATGAACACGCCGCATCCCGCAGGAGCCGGCCGGCCCTGCACCGATCGATCATCCCACTGACAAGGAACACCAACCATGGACCGCAAGGGATTCTTCACTCGACTGTCCTTCGCTGTTTTCTCCCTGCTGCTGATCGCCGTCGTGCCCCTCACCGCGCAGAAAAAGGCCGTGACGCTCAACGACGTTTTCATGAACCGCAGCTTTTTCGCCCCGCGCATGCCGGGGCTGCAATGGCTGAGCGACGGTGCCCACTACACCTACCTGAAAACGGATGGCGGGGTCCGCAGCATCTGGAGCGTCGATGCGAAAACAGGCGAAGAGGAACTGCTCGTCGACGGGGCGACGCTTTCCTTCACCGAAGGGGGCGAGGCATTGCAATTCCAGTCCTACCAATGGTCGGAGAACCAGCGTTTCATCGTCTTCACGCTCGACGAACGCAACATCTGGCGCCGCTCCACCATCGGGACTTACGCCGTGTACGACGTCGGCACACGCGTGCTCCACGCCCTGCCCGAGCATACGGGAGGCGTCATGAACGTGAAGGTCTCCCCCGACGGGAGCAGGGTGGGTTATGTGTTTGAGGACAACATCTACGTGATGGACCTGGCCACCGGCACGGAAACGCAGCTCACGGACGATGCCACGGAATATGTGCACAACGGGAGATTCGGCTGGGTGTATGAAGAGGAATTCAGCGTCGTCGATGGCTGGCGATGGTCCCCCGACGGAACACGCATCGTCTTCTGGCAGGAAGACGAACGGGGCGTGCCGGAGTTCACCATGACCAACTTCATGCCGCTGTACCATGAGTACATCCGCATCCGCTACCCGAAGTCGGGTGAAAACAATCCAATCGAGAAAATCGGCGTCATCGACCTGTCGACAAAGGACATCCGGTGGATGGATCTCGGCACAGACACGGACGTCTGCATCCCGCGCATCCGCTGGACCCGTGATCCCGGCACGATCTGCATTTACAGAATGAACCGAGTGCAGAATGAAATCGAACTGCTCTTCGGCGACGTCGCCACTGGAAAAACCCGAACCGTTCTGCACGAGACATCTTTGACCGGTTGGATCGGCGTGGAGGATGGATCCTGGCTGCATTTCCTCAAGGAAAAGGACCATTTCATCTGGGCGTCCGAACGTGACGGTTTCAACCACCTCTATCTTTACGATTACGACGGCAAGCGCATTCGCCAGATCACCACGGGCACATGGGAGGTCATTGACGTTCTGGGCATTTCTCCGGATGAAAAGACCCTGTACTATCTTTCTACCGAAGTCTCCGCGCTCGAACGTCACCTCTACCGTATCGACGTTGACGGCGACGACAAGGAACGACTGACGAAGGAAACGGGCTGGCATGGTGTCGACATGAGCCCGACCTGCGCGCTGTACATCGACAGCTGGTCGAGCGTCTCACATCCCATGCAGCGCGCGATTTTCGACGGCGACGGCGACAAGGTCAGGGACCTGCCCTCGATGGATCCAGCCGTGTTCGATGAATATCACTGGAGCGAGAAGGAACTGTTCACCGTCACCACCCCCGATGGCCTGAACATCGACTGTTCCATGCTCAAGCCGGCGAACTTCGATCCATCGAAGAAATACCCGGTGTTTTTCGACGTCTACGGCGGTCCCGGAACGCAGGCAGTGCGCAACAGTTGGCCCGGCACCATGCAGCAGTGGTATGTGAACGAAGGGTTCATCGTCATCCAGGCCGACAATCGCGGCAGCAGCGGACGCGGGACGGCATTCAAACACGCCGTGTACCGCCAGCTTGGCAAATGGGAAGTGAAAGACTATGTGGATGTGGCGAAGCATCTCGGCACCCTTCCGTATGTGAACAAGGACCGCATTGGCATGTGGGGCTGGAGCTACGGTGGATACATGTCGGCCCTGACCATGCTGCTGGGCGCGGACTACTTCCACGCTGCAGTGTCCATCGCCCCCGTGACGGAGTGGACCATGTACGACACGATTTACACCGAGCGCTTCATGCAGCGCCCACAGGACAATCCCGACGGCTACAAGGTCGGGTCCTGCCTCGAGCATGCCGACAAGCTGAAGGGCCGGCTGCTGGTCATCCATGGCGGCCTCGACGACAACGTGCATCTGCAGAACACCATGCGCTTTATCGACCGCCTGGAAGAAGCCGGCAAGCAGTTCGACATGCGCATCTACCCAAACGGCGACCATGGCGTGGCCGGGGGCTTCAAATCACGGATCGGCCTGTTCCAGTACTACATGGACTTCATGAAGGAGCATCTGATCGACGGATGAAGCACAACGCTGCGGTTCTCCTCTTCCTGCTGATACCGCTTTCGTATCCCATTGCGGCAAGCGCCGCATCGATGCCGGACGGTCCCGGCACGGTGCGGCGTTACGCGATTTTCGGCCCGGAACACCAGGACGTGACGCTGCGCGACAACCGGCTTCGTGGGGCGGTGTTTTACGTTGTCAGCGGACATGGCGGTCCGGATTCCGGCGCACGTGGGGAGCGCGACGGCGCAACACTCTGCGAGGACGAATACGCCTATGACGTGGGGCTGCGTCTGGCGCGGCGTCTGCTCGAGCACGACGCTCGGGTGTACGTGATTATCCGGGACAACGACGGCATACGCGACGATTCACTGCTCGCCTGCGACGAAGACGAAACGGCGTGGGGAGGCAAGACCATCCCCCTTCCGCAGTTGGATCGTCTACGTCAGCGCAGCGCGATCGTCAACCGGCTGGCGCGCCGGAACCGCAACGCCCGTTACCACCGCCTCATCGTGCTCCATGTCGACAGCCGGGCGGAAGGCGATCGCGTCGACATTTTTTTCTATCATCATTCCACCAGTCCCGCCGCACGCCGGACGGCCATCCGGCTCCAGGACACCATCGAAGAAAAATACCGCCGTCACCAGCCCTGGCGCGGCTACCACGGTACCGTGGCCGCACGCGACGGCCTCTTCATGCTGAAAAGCACCCGTCCTCGCACCGTGTACATCGAACTCGGCAACATCCGCAATCCCCTCGACCAGCGCCGCTTCGTCTCCGTCGACAACCGGCAGGCGCTCGCCAACTGGCTCACCGAAGGACTGCTCGAGGATTTCCGGCACGCACGCTGATTCCTGTTGATCCCCGCCCGCCCTTCCCGCCTTCGGGGCTCTCCCCTTTCCCCTCCATTAGACTTGCTGGAAGGAATCTCGTAGATTCCAGCGTCATAACACACGATGACGCCACCGAAACAAGGCCGAAGAAGTCTACTTTTCCCCTCGGGTTCCAGCGTTGAGTTGGAGTGCCCAAGGCG
>JAGTUZ010000074.1 GCA_018224415.1 Bacteroidota bacterium
CGTTGTCGCGTTGTCGCGTTGTCGCGTTGTCGCGTTGTCGCGTTGTCGCGTTGTCGCGTTGTCGCGTTGTCGCGTTGTCGCGTTGTCGCGTTGTCGCGTTGTCGCGTTGTCGCGTTGTCGCGTTCGCGACATTGACCGGGTTAGCTTGTTGCTGATTCATGGCGGTCCTCCTTGTCACATCATCGAATAATGGGTACAGTGTATGTTAATCATCCGAGGCATTCGGGAATTCGCGCTCGAACACCTCCGGTAAGCACACTCGATCCATCGTTGTCGGACGGTTGCCGAGACGCCCGCAGCCTGCGCTTTCACACGCAAACGCAGGCTCCGTAGCGCGATCAAGGCTTGACGCTGCCGGAAAGCTCATCAGAAAGTCTCAGACCAGAGTTTCTTATGTTGTGGATTCAGGTGGCAATATCTGGTTTGACCAGATTAACCGCAAGGGGGTGATCGTCTGTTTTCAAACTTTTTTCGGGTCCCTCCTGCACACACGGGCCCGTACGTAAAGAATTGCCTGCTACCTCATGCCAACTGTTACCGGCGCTTTCTCATCCACCCAATTTCCCCCTTGCTTCCCGTTCCCCGGATCACCATATTTTCACAATTATGATCAATCCGGTACATGCCATGCGTTTTTCGGCGGTAGCAGCAATCGTTGTCCTGACAGTGTTCGCGGGGGGTCCCCTGCGCGCGCAGACGGAAATCGCCAAGTACGGCGGCGAATTCATGGCCACGGGATTTGGCGGACGCGCGCTGGGCATGGGCGGCGCGGGCGTGGCCATCGCGGGCGACGTCACCGCGGCGTACTGGAATCCCGCCGGACTGATGCGCACGCAGTATCCCGAGATCGGACTCATGCACGAACAGCGCTTCGGCGGACTGCTCAGTTCCAACTACGGCGGCGTGGCCTGGCCCTTCGGTCCGAAATACACGCTGGCGCTTTCGGTGACGCGGATGGGCGTCGACGACATTCCCGACACGCGCGACGCGCTGATCGACCTAAACGGCAACGGCCAGCTCGATCCCAACGAACGCCTCGATCCCTCGAAGGTGCGCTCGTTCAGTTCCGCCGACTGGGTGGCCTATCTCACCTATGCGTTCCGTTCTTCCGACCGCCTGGCGCTGGGCGTGAATCTCAAGCTGCTCGCGCGCGACCTGCTCGACGCCAGCGCCATGGGCGTGGGCTTCGACATCGGCGCGCAGTACCGCGCCACCGATGCGCTCTCCCTCGGCGCGACGGTGCAGGACGTGACCACCACGCTCATGGCGTGGAGCACCGGACGCAATGAACTCGTTTCCCCCACACTGAAGATCGGCGCGGGCTACGCGCTGGGCTTCCTGGGCGGGACGGTGACCCCGGCGCTGGATTTCGACATCATGTTCGAGAACCGCCGCTTCGCCTCGGCCTTCAATGTCGGCGCGGTGAGCGTGAATCCCCGGGCCGGACTCGAGTACCGTTACAAAAATGTTTTTGCGCTGCGCGGCGGCTACAGCGATACGCAGGACCTGACCTTCGGCGCGGGAATTCATCTGCCGAAATTGTATCTTGACTACGCCTACGGACAGAATGACCTGTTCTCGGCATTCGCCGACGCCTCGCATCGCATCTCCCTGCGCGTGGTGCTCGAGGAAGCCAAGTTCGAACGAAAGCAATAACGCCCATGACACATCGAGTCTCCCTTACCGACCGCGGGCGTGTTCTCGCGGTTTTTTCTTTGTCCCTCCTGATCGTGCTCTCCTCCTGCGGACAGCCGGAAAAGAAGGAAACCCCGCGCGACGACCTCGCCTCGGCCGACATCTATACGCTGGAAGTGCGGAAGGACCGACTGGAAAAGGATAAGTATCTCCTTAGCAGTCCCAGCACCCCGATCAAGGCCTCGGACATGGAATTCTTCAAGGGCCTGGCGTATTACGACGTGAACAAGGCCTTCGCCTTCGAGAGCGTGCTGCGCCGCCTGCCCGTGCCCGCCGAGGTGACCATCGCCACGTCGAAAGACCGTCCCCGCATCATGTTACACGTCGGCGCCCTGCCGTTCACGTATGAAGGAAAGGAATACGCCCTGCAGGTCTTTGCGCCGAAAGACAGCAGCGACGGCAATTACTGGTTCATTCCCTTCACCGACGCGACCAGCGGCGGCGAGACCTACGGCGGCGGACGCTACCTCGATATCGACGACGTGTCCTCCGATACGGTGTTCGTCGATTTCAACTACGCCTACAACCCGTACTGCGCCTACAACGAGCGGTATGACTGTCCCATTCCGCCGCCCGAGAACGCGCTGCCCGTGGCCATCCGCGCGGGCGAACGCAACTTCCCGCTGCACAAGTGACTCCGCATACGACCCCCTCCCGTCGATGGTAATAAAAAGATGAAACCGCTTATTCTATCAATTCTCGCCGGTCTCGTTTTCGCCGCCTGCGGCGGCAGCGAGCCCGCCGTCACCGTGCCGGAGGATGCGGAATTTCCGCGCTACCGCTACGCCGCCACGGCCGGGATGACGAAGGACGTCGTGTCGACGGCCGACGGCACGCTGCGCGTGCTGCGTCCCGAAGGCTGGCAACGCACCTCCGATCCGAAAAACGCGCCGTCGATCCTGCTGTGGCTCGTGCGCGAGGACTATTCGGCCAGCATCTCCTTCACGCAGATCAAGATGGATCCGGCGCTGTACCAGACGCTGAAAGGCGAGGGCATCGCCGCCGTGGCGAAGGTGAGCCTGAGTCTGAAGGAGCGCAACGCCGAGGACTCGGTCACCATTGTGCAGCCCGTGGAGCGCTTCAAGGTTGGCGGCCGCATCTGCGCGGCATATGAATACCGCATCGCCGCCGCCGAACCCGTGATCCGCGTCGTGGTGTTCGACACCGGGTCGCGCTTCATGGAATGTGCGCTGTATCCCGCCTCGGTCACCGTCACGCCCGCGGAAAACCGCATGCTGTTCGAAGTGCAGCAGACCGTGCTCGCCTCGCTGCTGCTGGAGGAGGAATGACATGCACGCGGACGATCGCGACACGTTG
The DNA here is from genome assembly GCA_018224415.1 of Bacteroidota bacterium. Lineage (GTDB taxonomy): Bacteria > Bacteroidota > Ignavibacteria > SZUA-365 > SZUA-365 > SZUA-365. The sequence goes on from JAGTUZ010000074.1 coordinate 3,013, forward strand.
ACCGAACACGAGGTGTGGATGGAGTCGGCGCTACGGCAAGCCGAACGCGCGTTCGAGGAGGAGGAAGTGCCCGTGGGTGCCGTGGTTGTCCATGAAGGACGCATCGTCGGCAAGGGATACAACCAGAACGAGCGGCTCAAGGACCCGACCGCGCACGCGGAAATCATCGCCATCACCGCCGCGGCCAACGCTCTGGGCAACAAGCGCCTCGACGGATGCACGCTGTACGTAACGCTCGAACCCTGCGCCATGTGCGCGGGCGCCATCGTGCTGGCGCGCCTCCCCGTGCTGGTGTTCGGCGCCTACGACGCCAAGGCCGGCGCCTGCGGCACGCTGATGAACATCGTCGAAGACCCGCGCCTCAACCACCGTGTGCACGTCATCCCCGGCGTGCTCGACGACCGCTCCACCGCCCTGCTGAAATCCTTCTTCGGTACCCTCCGATAAGAAAAAACCACCAAGACTCGAAGACACGAAGAAGAACACGAAGGCCTTTTGCTCCAACAGACACTTCTGCGTCGATTCTCTGCCTGTCGTCTGGTTGAATGTATCGGTGCCTGTCAAGCAAAAAATCCTTCGTGCCTTTCTTCGTGCCTTCGTGCCTTCCTGGTTTTTTCCGCGGGGCTAATTGGGATACGGGTTATCCGCATTGTTTCTTCCCCGGGGTTTGCGCATCTTGGGAGTATCATATCAGACCCTTGAAAGAACCCCAAGGTTGAATGCATCCCTGCCGCGCGCGTCGCATTGCCATACCCTTGCTGTTCGCGTGTCTGCTGTATGCCGGCCAGGCCGGTGGCCAGCAGCGCATCGCGAGCGAATACCATTTTGGCGCCCTTGGCATCAAGGACGGGCTGTCGCAGGGTATGATCTTCTGCATCCTGCAGGACACGAAGGGATTTCTCTGGTTCGGGACGAAGGAAGGGCTGAACCGTTACGACGGGTTCAGTTTCAAGGTGTACCGCAACACTCCGGGTGATCCGACTTCCCTTCCCGACAATCAGATCTTCAGCATGGCCGAGGACCGCATGGGCAGGATCTGGGTCGGGACCCGCACGCAGGGCCTGCAGCTGTTCGATCCCGTCAGGGAAGTGTTCACTCCCGTCCCCATTCCCGCAGGGACCTCTTCCTCGCAGACCGTCGATCAAGCCATCCATCATCTGAACATCGACCGGGAGGGCTACCTGTGGATCGGGGGATGGAAGCGGCTGCTTGCGCGGCTCGACACCCGGCACCACTCCCTCGTCATGCTGAAACGTTCCATGGTCAGCTACGTGCATGACCGGCGCTTCATTTCAAACGAAACGTTCACGATGTCGCTCACCGACTCGGGTCATGCCGCCATCGTGGTCAGGGACGGCGTCTGGTGCTATCGCGCCCCGCGTTTCGGTTTCCAGAAAGCCCTCGACTGGAAGGAATTGGGACTGCGGGTCGGCGACGACTGGGACGAGATCACCACCGCTGTCGCGGATGGACAGGGATCGTACTGGGTATCCGCGCGGATGGGCGAACGCGCCATGCTTTTGCGCATCGACTGGAATTCCAGACGCATTACGGACACACTGCGCTTCACGTACGGTGGGACGGATCTCGTCACGCGTGCCATCACATTTGGACCGGACGGAAACCTGTACTGCTCGGGATCGAATTACTTCATCCGCTGCGAACTCGATCGCCGCGTCTACACGGTCACACCGCCGATGCCCGGCCTGACAGGACGCCTGCAGGGCGACGTCTCCGATATGCTTTTCGATCGGAGCGGCAATCTCTGGATCGGCACCGCCGGCCTGGGGTTGTTCAGCTTCAATCCCCGCACGCTCGCCTTCCACGCCGATATGCAGCCCCTGAACAAGACGCTGTTCGGCACGGAGCTGCGTGCGTTCGAATCCTATATCCGGAAGAAAACCGGCGACCCGTTCAAGCGGTTGCAGACCGTGTTTCCGGTGCGCGCTCCCGATGGCTCGGTCTGGTGCGGCGCGGTGCATTTCGGGCTGCTGCACTACGATCCCGTGACCGGAAGGGTGCGCAGCTTCGGCTTCTCCCAGCAGGATCCCTACAGTTTCCTGATGCTCCGCCTTGGCCTCCCTTTCATCGACAGCAAGGGACGCGTGTGGATCGGGAACACGCAGGGGATCAGCCGGCTCGTCGATCGTCCGGAACAATGGGAGCATTACTTCTTTTCCAAGAACGGTCCGGACGTCCTGCGACGCGAAGACAACGTGAATTGCTATTTCGAGGATCGCGACGGCACCCTGTGGCTGGGCACCGTCAGTACCGGGCTGGCACGTTTTCACCCGGAGACGGGCGAGTTCGATATATACCGTAGCAACCTCTCGGATAGCGTCGGACTCAGTTCCAATCATGTGTTGTGCATCACCCCGGATCCTGCCGAGCCGGAACGCTACCTCTGGATCGGCACCGACGGGGGAGGCCTGAACCTCTTCGACAAGAAACGTGGGACGTTCCGGCGCTTCGGGCTGAAGGACGGGCTGCCCAACATGGTTGTCTATGGCATCCTCCCCGACACCGAGGGAATGCTGTGGATGAGCAGCAATAACGGCATCTCACGGCTGGATCCGTCACGGATGACGTTCACCAACTACACGCGCCGCGACGGCCTGCAGGACAATGAGTTCAACCGCACCGAGTACTGCAGCATCCCGCCGATGCTGTACTTCGGCGGCGTGAGCGGACACAACGCCTTCAATCCACGGAAGATCCGGCGAAACAAGACCGTGCCGGAGATCGTGTTCACGGGACTGCGGATTTTCAACCGGCCCGTCACCGACCGCGGCATCCTGCCCCGTGCCGTCCCGTACACCTCGTCGATCACCCTCGCGCACGACCAGAACATGTTGACTTTTGAATTCGCGGCCCTGGATTACACCTCTCCGGCGATGAACAGCTACCGCTATCGCGTGGACGGTCTCGATGATGACTGGATCGACGCGGGCAACGCGCGTTCCGCTACGTACACCTATCTCGATCCGGGCGAATACACCTTCCGCGTGATCGGGAGCAATAATCATGGCGTGTGGAATACGAAAGGCGCGGTGCTGCACATCACCATTCTGTCCCCCTGGTGGAAGACGACCTGGGCATGGACAGGATACGGCATCCTCCTGATAGCCCTGATCGTCACCGTCGACCGGCTGCAGCGCCGGCGTGTGATCAATCGCGAACGGCAGCGATCGCTCATGCGCGAGCACGAACTGCGTGCCGAAGCGGCGGAACTCGAGGCGCGGGCCGTACGCGCGGAGCAGGAGCGCAACGACCAGGAGATCCGTGTCGCCGCGGAAATGCAGAAGCGCATCATTCCGCAGTCCCTGCCCGACATTCCCGGGTACGTGATCGCGGGACAGAACATCCCCGCCAACGAAATCGGCGGCGATTATTACGACTGCATTCCACTGGACAACGAGCGCTACGCGCTGGTGATGGCCGATGTCACGGGAAAGGGCATTCCGGCGGCGCTGCTCGTCAACAGCCTGCACGCCTCGCTGCTGGTGCAGCTCGATGCAGAGCGTCCGCTCGAAGACCTCACCCTGCGGCTCAACGAATTCATCTACCGCATTTCCACGCCGAGCACCTTCATCACCTTTATCCTCGCCATCCTGCACGCGCCGAGCGGCACCATCGAGATGATCAACGCCGGACACAATCCCGCGATGGTGCAGACGGCCGACGGCCAGATCGACATCATGGCGGAGCACGGCCTGCCCCTCGGCTGCAGCGTCGACATCACGCTGTACAAGCGCGAGGTGCGCGTTCTCATGCCCGGGGAAGGACTGCTGCTGTATACCGACGGCATTCCCGAGGCGATGGACGAGCGATTGGAACAATTCGGCCAGGAGGCACTCGAGGAATTCCTCGCCGCCTGCCACATCTGCGCTCCCGACCGTCTGATCAATGCGCTGGTCGATCGGCTCACGCTCCACCGCGGCGAGGCCTGCCAGAGCGACGACCTGACCATGCTCTTCCTCCGCCGCAAAAAATCCCCCTAAGAAAAAACCACAAAGACACCAAGACACGAAGAAGAACACGAAGGAATTGTTGCCAGACAGATCCCCCGAATGCCGGCGGCCATCGACAGTCGGACCGGCTTCCGTGCTGTTTGCCAGGCAATAAAAACCTTCGTGCATCTCTTTGTGTCTTGGCGTCTTTGTGGTTTTTTCTTCGCTTGCGGATGGGGGGAAAAGGACGTAGGTTGTGGGGACTGTTCTTTGACAACCGCCATGGTTTCCCCTTGAGGGAATGAAAACGGGAATGCCGTGCAAATCGGCAACTGCCCCGCAACTGTAAGCGACGCGAAGCAGGCGCAACAGCCACTGGAACGATCCGGGAAGGCGCGCCCGCGGTCCATGACCCCATGGACACGCCGCGAGTCAGGAGACCTGCCATGGCAATTCACAGGCCTTCGCGGGTGAGGTTCCTGATGACGCGCGCGCCATCGCTCCCTTGCCCCCGCTGTCGATCCGACACGGGGTTTTTTCGTTTGCGCCTCCCCGCAAGGCCGGATACCGGATATCATGATCTTGCGGTCTTTTTATTTTACCTGCCTCTGCGCTGCCTTCCTCTGCGTGGGAATCCTCGTGGGCACGGCATCGTCGCAAATGCGGCATGGCGACGACGACACACTGTTCTTCGCCCTGCACGACGCCGTCACCGTGACCGCGACGCGACTGCCCACCGCGCTGCGTGACGCCCCGGCGGCGGTCGATGTGTATCCGGCACGCGAGATCGCCGCGCTTCCCGCCCGTTCCCTTTCCGACCTTCTTTCGCTTTCCTCAGGCGCCAGCGTCCGCGACTACGGCGGCACGGGCAGCCTGCAGCTGGCCTCGCTGCGCGGTCTCGGAGCCGAATACACGATGGTCCTGCTCGATGGCATGCGCCTCAACAGCGCGCAAAACGCCCTGGTCGACGTCGGCCAGCTGTCGCTCGACAACGTCGACCGCGTGGAAATCGTCCGTGGCGGACTCGCCTCGCTCTACGGCGGCAGCGCACTCGGAGGCGTGGTGAACATCGTCACCGCGCGGCAGCGTCCGCCGCTCGCCGCCGGGGTCGGCTACGGCGCCTTCGGCTGGCGACAGTTCTCGCTTGCTGCGGGTACGAAAGGCGCGGCGGGACGCGCCTGGGCGGATTTCCGCTACGAGCAGCGCGCCAATGACTTCGGCTTCAC
>JAGTUZ010000075.1 GCA_018224415.1 Bacteroidota bacterium
CGCGCCGCTGGAGTATCAGATGGTTGCGTCTGCGCGCGGCACCAATCTGCGTTTGCGGGGGGAGAGAAGCCAGGAGAGAAAAAAGACAAGGGTGGCGATCAGCACGATGCCGGCTCCGGAGGGGAAATCGATCCAGTACGACAGCAGCAGGCCCCCGACCGAGGAGCCGATGCCAATGATCACCGACAGCAGCATCATCCGACGGAAGCTTACCGTGAGCTGGTAGGCCGCGGCGGCGGGGGTGACGATCAGGGCGGACACCAGCACGACGCCCACGGCCTTGACGCTGAGCACGACGGTCAGTGCGATCAGCAGCAGGAGGAGATAGTGCAGCGAGCGCACGGGCAGCCCCATCACCGCTGCGACTTCGGCATCGAAACTCAATGCGAGCAATTCCTTGAACAAAGCGGTGACCACCAGTGCCACGACCGCGGTCATCACGAGACTGATCCAGAGGTCGGTTGCCGTGAGCGCGAGGATGTTGCCAAAGAGATAGCTGAAGACGTCGACGTAGTAATCTTTCAGGAAACCGATCAGAAGCACGCCGAGCGCCATCGTTGCGGCGAAGAAAATTCCGACCGACGTATCGTTTTTCAGATCGGTGCGTTCGCTCACCCAACCGATGCTGAGCGCGACCAGTGACGAGAAAAGCAGGGCGGTGATGAGCGGATCGACGCCGATCAGCAGTCCGATGGCCACGCCGGCGAAGGTCGAATGGGAGATGCCCGCCCCGATGAACGACAGTCCGTTGAGCACGACATACACCCCGATCACGGCGCAGATGCCTCCGATGAGCACTGCTTCGAGTAGGGCGCGCTGCATGAATGTATGGGAGAACAGTTCGGCCATGCGCCAATTTGGCATGGAATGCGGAGAGTTCCAATCTTCCCCGGTCCTCAGGATGCCGCTCACACGTGTCACGCCTTGCGGCGTCGCCGATGCTTCGCGAGTGGGTGTGCTTAGCTGTCGCGGCGCACGACCATGTGCGGCACGTCCCCATGTCCGAAAAGCACCGCGCCGCAGCCGTACATGTTTTCGATGGTGGGTGCGCTGAGGACGTCCGCGGGACGCCCGTGCGCGACAAGCGTGCGGTTGAGGCAGGCGACGGAATCGACGAATTCGCTGACGACGCCGATGTCATGCGTGACAAGCACGATGGTCATTCTCGTTTCGGCGTGCAGTGTGTTGATCCACTCGTAGAGCCCCTCGGAGGAACTGTGATCGAGTGCGGCGGTGGGTTCGTCGAGAATGAGCAGGGAAGGATTGACGACGAGGGCACGGGCGATCAGCACGCGCTGTCGCTGGCCGCCGGACAGTGCGCTGATCTGCCGTTTCGCGAAATCCTGCATCTGCACTTTCTCGAGCGCTTCCATCGCCCGTCGGGTGTGTGCGCCGGTCAATCGGCGAAACAACCCGATCTCGCCGTACAACCCCATCGCGACCACGTCCAGAACCTGCAGCGGAAAAGAGAAGTCGAGTTCGGCATACTGCGGCACGTATCCGAGTTTCGCACGCAGCGGGCCGAGCTCTGCCGGACGGTAGCCAAGTGTGAGGACCGTGCCTTCAAAGGGCTTGAGCAGCCCGAGCGCGGTTTTCACAAGTGTGCTCTTGCCGGAGCCGTTCGGTCCGATGATACCCCAGAAGCTCCCGCGGGGAATGCCGAACGTCACATGTTCGAGCGCCGGGAGGTGGTCATACCGGACAGATACATCCTGAAATTCGATGTCAAGGACGGGAGTGCTCATCGCAGTACCCTGTCGATCGCTTCGAGATTGAAACGCATCAGCCCGATGTAGCCCCCTTCGTCGCCGAGGGGATCGAGCAGGGCGATACGCGCCCCGGTTTCCTCACGCAGGATGTCCGCCGCACGTGTGGATTTTCGTGCATCGGCGAATACCGCCTGGATGTCCCGATCACGCATGAGCCGTATCAGTCCCGCCATTTCCCGGGCCGAGATTTCCCTGCCGGGCAGTTCCTCGATCACGCCCGCTTCCTCGAGTCCGTAGCGGCGGGCGAAGTAGGACCAGGAGGCGTGGTCGCCGATGAAACGGCTGCTGCTCCATGTCGCAGCGGCACGGACGATGTCCGCGTCGAGCCTGCGCAATTCCCGCTGGTAGGCGGAGGTGCGGGCGATGATGGAATCCCGCGCTTCGGGCAGGATGCGAATCAGCGCGGTGGCAATGCGCCCGACGGCGGAATCCGCAACCACCGGATCAAGCCAGAAATGGGGATTTCCTTCCGTGCCATGCCCGTGAGTGCCATGCCCGTGGGCATTGTGTCCGTGGGCAGCCTCTCCGTGGGTATCGTGCGCGTGCGTGTCCGTGCCGGTCTGAAGCAGGGCCACACCGTCGCTGAGTCTGAGCACCGGTGTCTTCGGATTCCGGAGATTCTCGATGAGGCGGTCGGACCAGAATTCCAGTCCCGCGCCGTTGAGCACAACAAGCGATGCCCGGCTGGCCTCTCGCAGTTGTCCCGGCGTCAGCTCAAAGGTATGCGGACTCGAAGCGGGAGGGACCAGCACCAGCACGTCGATCGCGTCACCGCCGACGGCGGCGATCCAATCCCCGAGCGGGGGGATGCTGGTCACGACGAGCGGACGACTGCCCATCTCCGGTTTCCCGCAGGATGCGACGGCCAGCAACAGCAACGCCGCGATGATATTTCTGTATGAATGCGTATGCATGCCGCAAGATACGGTGGTACTTTTTCAGAGAGAAATATCATCTCCCGCCAGCGGTGTGTGGGTTCCTCTTTCATTTTCCACCGGGGCAGTGTATTTTCTCCGGTGAGTCATAGCTATCGCCCAAACCATTAGTCGAGGACTTTGCTCATGAAAAACCGGATCGTTTCGGTTGTTGTCTCCGGAGGACGGGGAGGCTCGTTTGTCGTTTTGTTGCTGCTCGTCTTCGGGCTTGTTGCACAGGGACAGACATGGACCTGGAAGAATCCACTCCCGCATGGTGTGACGAATAACAGCATCCAGCGGCCGGAGGACAATCATATCGTGATCGTCGGAGACCAGGGTCGTATCATCCGTTCGACGGATGACGGCAAGACCTGGGAACTGACGGAGAGCAACACCCCCATTTCCTTTCATGACCAGAGCTTTATCGATTCTGAATACGGCTGGGCCTGCGGCGAAGACGGCATCATCTCGCGCACGACGGACGGCGGCCGCACGTGGACACGGCAGAACACCGGCACGAGCAAGCGCGTGTACGCCATCAATTTCTTCAGCCGCGAGGTCGGCTGGGCCTGCGGTGTGGGTGGACTGATCCTGCACACCTCGGACGGTGGCAATACCTGGATCGACAAATCCTACAGCGAACCATTTTTCCTTCGCTCCATTTACTTCGACGACAATCGTCGGGGTTGGGCCATGGGATGGAACGGTCTCATTCTCGAAACGACCAACGGCGGGGATTCGTGGGTGAAAAAGGATTTCAACCTCCCGGGTAACCCCGAGTATATCTACTATGTCAATGACCGCGTCCGTCTGATCTGCGGCGGCAACGGGTTGATGCTGAAGACCACCAATCGCGGTGAGGACTGGAAAATGATCCAGACCACGACGGGCGTAACCCTCATCTCCATGTATTTCGTCGGAGACAAGACCGGCTGGTCCGTCGGCAAGGGTGGCGTCATTCTCAAGACCGACGACGGCGGTGAGACCTGGACGAAAGTCGATTCCGGCACGGACAAGGATTTAATGGACGTCTCCTTCAGCGACATGGGGACGGGCATCGCACTCGGCGTCGAAGGTCTCGTGCTGCGCAGCACCGATTGGGGCTCCTCGTGGGCCTCGGTGAACAAGGGGTCGCACACAACCTTCTACCAGGTCGACTTCGTTGATGACAACGGCTGGGTTGTTGGACAGGATGGCGGCGTGCTGTACTCGGCGGATGGTGGCGAGACCTGGAACAGCAGTAACGCCGGGGCCATCGAACTGTTCGACATCGGCATGTTCGACGGGAGCACCGGTGTGGTCGCCGGCTACGGCGGCTTTATCGCGCGCACCGTCGACGGCGGTGCATCGTGGACAACGATGCAGCAGGAAAAGCCGTTCAATCTCCTGAGCGTGGACGCCGGTCCGGGCAACGTCGCGATTGCCGTTGGCACGGAAGGAAAATATTGCCGGTCGATCGACGGCGGTATGAACTGGACGATCGGTACATTCCCCGTGGAAATGCGCATGCAAAGCGTGGTCGCCCTCGGCGACGGCTGCTGGCTCGCCATGGGCGACCGACACAGCATGTACCGCTCCTGTGATGACGGCGCGACCTGGAATACGGTTTCCTTCGAAGCGCTCGCGCTGGGTGGCAACGTCGACTTCCTTTCGGCCTCGTTCATCAATCCGCGTGTCGGCTGGGTGTCGGGAACCCGCGGCACGATCCTCTTCACCGAGGATGGCGGACAGACCTGGGGCAAGGCCCGCACGAATCTGTTCCTTCCAATGGCGGATATCGACTTCAGTGACGAACTGAACGGCATGGCGGTTGGACCCGAAGGCACCGTGCTCGTCAGCAACAACGGTGGCCGCGCATGGACGAAGCTGGACAGGGTCGCCGACGTCGGTCTTGTTTCGGTGACGTCCGTTGCAAAGAAGCGTCAGTGGGTGGTTGGCCATAACGGCACCATCCTGCGCTGCGACTGGTAGTCGCCGCGCTGTGACTGGTAGTCGCCGCGCTGTGACTGGTAGTCGCCGCGCTGTGACTGGTGAACATTGCGCTGTGACCGGGAACCGGCGCACCCCCGCATAAGCACATTCCGGAACGCCCGGGCAGGCATACTGTCCGGGCGTTTCTTCGTTTCAGTCGCGTGTGTGCATTTCGGTCGATTTTTCGAGGCAACGGATTCCTTTTCCCTCACGCCTCTTTTTCCCATATTTCAAGATTCTGTTTCCCCACGCCCTATCCCGTACAAATATGATCCGCGCCATCGACCTCACCAAACGTTTTGACAAGAACATCGCCGTTGATCATGTAACCCTGACCGTCTACCCTGGTGAAATCCTCGGTTTTTTGGGTACGAACGGTGCGGGGAAGTCCACGACGGTGAAAATGCTGACCGGTATGCTGCAACCGACGGAAGGCACGGCGGAAGTAGCGGGCTATGACGTGTTGCGATCGCCCATGGAGGTAAAGCGCCGCATCGGGTACATCCCGGAAACCGGTGCGATGTACGAGAACCTGACACCGGCGGAATACCTCGATTTCGTGGCCAGTCTCTATCATATCGATCCGGCCGTTGCCGAAAGCCGTTTCAACGACCTATTGGACCTGTTCGGCATCCTCCACGCCCGCGACCAGCGCATCTCTGAATTCTCGAAGGGCATGAAGCAGAAGGTGCTGATCTCCTCCGCGCTCATCCATCGTCCGGATGTACTCTTCCTCGACGAACCGCTTAATGGTCTGGATGCGAACGCGGCCATGATCATGAAAGAACTTCTCAAGAAGCTCGCCGCACAGGGGAAAACGATCTTTTTCTCCTCTCACATTCTCGAAGTGGTGGAGCGCGTGTGTACGCGCATCATCATCATTGACCGGGGGCAGCAGATCATTTCCGGAACCGCACGAAGCATCATCGAGGATACCGATTCCGCCTCGCTGGAAGACGCCTTCAGCCGTATCACGGGGGTACGGGACACCGAGGAAGTGACGGCGGATTTTCTCGCTGCTCTGGAACGCGTATGATCGACCGTCTGCTCACGGCCCTGGACATCGATGCGCGGCAGTTTCGGTCTCTGCTGCGGACATCGCTGAAGGTGGACTTCCGCACGGGGTTATTCGCCTCGGTCAACCGGAAGCCGGGCCGACGCCGTCTGACCGGGCTGTGGCAGATCGCACTTTTTCACGGCTTTCTCGGTATTGTGCTGAGCTTGATGGTCATCGAAAACACGGACATCTTTTTCACCGGCACGGTGATGATGACGCTTGTGATGATCGCCATCGCGACATCGGTACTCGTGGAATTCCAGTCCGTTGTTGTCTCGCCTGAGGATTTCCACATCCTTGCGCCGCGTCCGGTGGACTCCCGTACGTTTTTCGCGGCACGCATGGCCAACCTGCTGACCTATCTCGGCGTCATCACCCTCGCCATCGGCATCGTACCATCTCTCGTGTACGCCTTCGTCGACGGGTTCCGGCCGCAGCTCGCCGTGGCCGCGCTGCTCGGAATGCTCGGCTCCGGCACGGTAGTGTCCCTGCTCATCGTCTTTCTCTATGTCAATCTCATGCGCGTCGTCCACCCGAAGAAACTGCGTCGCATGTTCAGTTATCTTCAGCTTCTGCTGTCCTTCCTCGTCTACGGCAGCGGCATGCTCTTCTCGAACCTGCTTGTCGATTCGGCGTTCGGGTCGATGCACCTCGAGCAGGAAGCATGGATGCTCTTCCTCCCGCCTGCATGGTTCAGCAGTCTGTTGCAAATTGCCATCGGCGAAAAGGTCTGGCTGTCGCTGGCCTTCCTTCTGACCGGCGCGGGAATCACTGCGCTGCTCGCCCTGTACGCCTACGGAAAGCTGTCGCTGGAGTACGCCGCCATGCTTTCGCGCCTGGATGAATCCAGCGAGGGCGTCAGACCCGCGGCGGCACGCGGACGGAAATCCATGCCACTGTTTGCCCGCGGCGAAGGACGCGCCGCAGCACTGCTGATCCGCAACCAGTTCCGCTATGACATGAAATTTCGTCTGTCCGTACTGGCGATCATTCCCATCACCGTGCTGTACCTGCTTGCAGGACTCAGTTCCGGCGGCGGACTCGCGGATCCTTTTGTCAATCCAGCCGAGCATGTCGCAAAAGCAAACCTGCTGTATTTCGCCATGGCGTTTTTTCCCGTGCTGCTGCTGGCCTCGATGGCGCGCAGCGATTCGTGGCAGGCGTCATGGATTTTCCACGCGACTCCGTCGGACAAGGGAAAGCTGGTGCTCGCCATGAAGGATGTGCTTATGGTGCTGTTTGTGCTACCGTATGTCTTCGCTCTCGGCATCGTGTTTCTTTTCCACTTTGAGAGTTACGAACATGTGATGATCCACGTCCTTGTGCTCGGCCTTCTCTCGCATCTGATCATGCAACTGCTGGTCATGGCGAATCCCTCCCTGCCGTTTTCCCGTCCCCTCAAAAAGGGAGAGCGCACCACCGGGGTATTCATCGGCATCGTCGTCGCCGCGATCGGAATGACCGTAATCATCAATGTGCTGGCGCGTCTCATCTACGTGTCCGCGGTGGCGACCGGCGCGACACTGCTGGTGCTCGCCGTCCTCACCGTCGTGTTCGAAAGACTGGCGGCGGAACGCGTGCGCCGCAAGGCCAGCCACTTCCAGTTTTCGTGACACCCATTATTTATCAACACAGAGGATCGAATCGAAAATGAAAGTATCCACGATTCTGCTGATCATGCTGATGGTCACCCCCATGGTCCACGCCCAGGAACGCAGCACGGCCGAGGATTCGTGGGCCGTGACGGTGCCGAAATCCGCCTTCCCTGCGGAGGAAGAAAAGGAGCTGCCCGACGGCTGGAACAAGACACTCGTCGCCGGTCTGAACCTGAATCAGGTCTCCTTGCACAACTGGACGCAGGGAGGAGAGAACACCCTCGCGTGGACCTTCCTCACCAACGGTTTCTTTGCTTACAAGCAGCCCGACTGGATCTGGAAAAACGTGCTCAAGATCACGTACGGACGGACGAAGCTCGGCGATGCGGAATATGAGAAAACAGAGGATGAACTCTTCTGGGAAAGCCTCCACTCCCGCGATATCGGCTGGAAGATCGATCCGTATGTGGCCAACCAGCTGCGCACGCAGTTCGCTCCCGGCTACAAAATGCGGAAGAACGAAGAGACAGGGCTTGACGAGAAAGTGCAGACCTCCGGACTCTGGGACCCCGGGTACCTGATCCAGTCCGCCGGATTCACCTACGCAGAAGGACAGATGTTCTTCACGCGCCTCGGTGTCGCATTCAAGGAGACATTCTCATCCGAGTACGGCTACGCCGACGACCCCGATACCGACGGCGAGATCGAAACCTTCCGTTTCCAGACCGGTGTGGAATCCGCCACGGGACTCAAAATCACCGTCATGGAAAATGTGCTTTATACCTCGCAGCTGAACCTGTTTTCTGCCTTTGACCAGCTCGACGTGTGGGACGTTCGCTGGGACAACACGTTCTCCGCGGAGGTCAATTCCTACATCAACGTGTCGCTGAACGTTCTTCTGGTGCATGACATCTCGCAGACCTATCGCACACAGATCAAGCAGGCGCTGGCATTGGGTCTTCACGTTTCTCTTCTCTGATCTCAATTGACAGAATAAAAAAGGACCGACGACATGCCGGTCCTTTTTATATTCATCGAGCGGAAGGAGCGTTCAGCGGATCACCGTCAGGGCGCTGCTTGCCGTCCATGCGGGCATTCCGCGCGCATCGGTTGCGATGACTCTCAGTCGGTACGATCCCGGGCGCACTCCGCGCAGACCCAGTGGTTGCATATACGTCCCCATTCGACGCTCGTACATGGCCGAACGCCAGACCTCCCGGCCGAGCACATCGTACACTTCGAAACGAAGCTGATGCACGCTGCCGGCCTGGCCTCCGATGGTGTAGCGGACATTCGCGATCGATCCGGCGGGGAGGGGATTCGGGAAACTGCCTTCCAGGGAAAACGAGCCTGCAGAACCGTTCTCCAGTGACGGGACGGAAGTGACCAGAGCGAAGTGGGCGCTGTCGGACAGTACGAACACGCGGGTCTGGTACGGGGCGAGATCGAAACCGAAGGCTGAGAGTCCCTCCGCCGTGATCGAGAATGTCGAATCCACCATCAGGTCGTTCATATACCAGACGCTGCCTGGTTCCGGCGGAGTGCTCACATCGAGTTTGTCTTCCGGAAGATCCAGTGTGACGGTGACCGGAACGTTGCGGAAATTCGCGGCGACAACGATGTTTTCTTCCTCTCCCGGACGCAGGAATGCATACATGCCCGGTGTTCCGTTCAGCACCTGCACGATGCGTGGGGAGCGGAGCGATGCCCATGCGTTGCGAATGCCCGCAAGCTTGCTGTAATACGACAGCAATGCGGGCTGTGGCGGGTTGCTGAAGTTGATGCGGTCGCGCTGGCCTCGCCATCCGACTTCCTGTCCGGCGTAGATGAGCGGAATACCGGGAGCGGTCAGCATCACTGCGGCGCCGGGTCTGCTGCGGTCAATATTTGATTGGAAGATCGACGCGATGCGTTCCTCGTCGTGATTTTCCAGAAAACGAAAATAGGATGCGTTGGGACCGGTATAGTGGTTGTAGTTCTCGTTGGGGGAGTAGTTGGTGGTCCGGCTGTTGAGTGATGCGATGTCACCGTTTGACAGCGTGGATTTCATCTGTCCGTACCAGCTCCAGTCGTACCCTGCGTCCAGCGCCCCGCCGCCATCGGCGTAATTGACCTCGCTGCCCTGACCCGTGCCATCCGTTTCACCAAGGAGAAAAACGTCCGGTTTGTAGCGCTTGATTTCTTCGCGGAACGGCCGCCACCACGTTTGGGCGTCGTAGCGTTCCTGCGGTCCCCAGTACACATCCAGACGGAAACCATCCGCACGCCGGTCGACCAGCCAGTAGCGGTAGACGTCCATCATCGCGTCGCGGGTTTCCGGATTCGAGAGGTTCAGGTTGGCCAGCGTCCAATTCGAATACCGCGCGTACAGCGGATAACCGTTCTGATCGACGACACTTTGTCCGAGCCCACGATCTCCGCCCAGGACGCGGCTTTCGATGAACGGCCGGAAGATGGAATAGCCGAACCAGTCGCGGATATCGTTCACCCAGAGGTGGGACCCGGAAACATGATTCGGTGTCATGTCGAGAATGACGCGCAGGCCGTTGGCATGGGCGGAATCGACGAGGCGGTCGAAATCAGCGATGGTGCCGATGCCTTCGTCCACGTTGTAGAAATCGACGATGTTGTATCCGCCGTTGAACGCGTTGATTGTGCCGAGGTTATCCATGATCGGCATGAGCCAGATCGTGTTCGCTCCGAGCGCCTTGATATGCGGGATGCCGTCGATTACGCCCTGCAGATCGCCACGTGCGGAAAAGGCGGGAACGAAGATCTCGTATACGATCGCATCGCTCACCCATGCCGGCTGCTCGTTCATGCCACCGAGAAGGGGATCGGAGCCGTCGGACGCGATCCGCAGATAGTTGCGTGTGAAACCCGTGTTCCCGGCAGGGTCCTTCGCTTCGAGAGTGAAATAGTATTCTCCCGGTCGGGAAGGGATGGGGAAGCTTGTCTGTGGTCCGTCCGTGTCGATGCCGAGGTGCGCCGGGTTTTTTCCGTCCTCGGAAATCCAGCGGAAGGTGAGCGCGTCACCATCTGGGTCCGTGCTGGCAAAGGCGTTCAGATTGACGTTGCCGGAGGAGGTGCCGAGCTGTATCACCGGACGCGGATCGTGATCGACGAATCGGTCAAGTGTCAGCGGCGGTGTGGTGATGACATTGCCGCCCTGCTGGCCGTGACCGACAAAGACGTTCAGGCCTTCATTCAGCGTCACCGTCGCATACCGCAGGTTGCCGTTTTCGTCGGTGGCGATCGTATCGGTCCCGTTGCGCACGATGACGACATCGGTGACATCCGTCGCGGTCACGGCCAGATGCAATTCGCTTTGCGCGGCGAGCACACGGGGATTGTCACGGCTGAGCCACTGCAGTGCGGCGGCGCGCACGGTGATTCGCGTGGAATCCGCGTTCTCGTAATCCCGCGCTTCCGCGGCGATCACCGTTATCGTGCGCTCTCCGTCAACCAAAGCGGGGAGCTGGATCCGCAGCCGCCCGGTCGCGTGGTCGTACCCGCTTCCAAAGGTTGCGACTACCACACCGTCGACCAGCACGCGCGATGCGCCGGTATCGATGGACTGGGTTGTGACGGGAAAGACGTCGGCAGTCAGTTCGGGCGTTGCGGAGCTGATGATACTGCCGTTGGTCGGTTGCAGGTGGAATACCGTTGGACGGCGGACGTGTATGATGCTGTTGCCGAAGGAACCGTATGTGCGGGGATTGAGCGGATCGGCCAGCCAGCCACTGGCACTGCCGTTTTCGTTGAACTTGTACTCGTACGCATCATCCGGTGCCGAACCGCCATTGACTTTCAACCGCACGGTTTTTTCCCAACTGCCGTCGGGCTGTTTGACCATGGTCCAGCGTGTACCGGGATTGATGCTTCCGCCGCTGTTGTTGGCCCAGTTGTTGAACTCACCCGGAACGTGGACGACAGACGGATTTCCCGTCGGGAAATACCGGAACACGACGTCCACGCTGTCCTGCGCGAGGAGTGCCGTGCCTGAAGTGACAAACAGCGTGCTTGAAGTGACGAACAGGAAGACCAGGGACCGGAATCGCATCGTGCCTCCTCGAGATCACATGGAATTGGAATCCATGTAAATTGCGCACGGGAAGCGTGAAGCGCAACCGCTTTCCACCGCCCCGAAGGGACGCGCACTCCTTTCTTCACTCCGCCCATCTCCTCATCGGCACGGACCAGCACGGCGCTGGAAAGCACGACCCGCGTGCGGCACGGCCCTCGGCTGCGTTGACCTGTGTCACCGCCGCCAAGTTCAGTGATGTGCGGCCAGGAAGCGTGCCGCGCCCTCTTTGCCCATGTAACGTTCCAGAAGACGCGGGTCGGTTTTGGCGAGATCAACAAGAATCAGTCCGTCGAGTACATCGCTGAAATCCGGATCGACATTGAAGCCGAGCAGCACGCCGCCAAGCTTGAGATACTGGCGAAGGAGGATGGGGATGTCCTTGTGATCGTCTTCGATATCGGAGATGAGGCTGTTGAGTTCGCCGATATCGCGGACCACGGTCGACATCGTGGATGCATCGAACCCTGCGAGAGGCCGTGACCGTGGTGGCGTCTTTGCGCGTACGTCGCGTGAACGACTGTCCATGCTGTTTTGGCGGAGGAAGTCCATCAGCAGGCGCTGGCTCTCGCTGCGGTAGGTGCTGTTGATGCTCACCGGTCCGAAGAGGTTCCGGTATTGCGGATTGCGAACGACGTACTCCCCGATTCCGCGCCAGAGCAGCATGAGAGGGAGGAACTGCCGCTGGTACTCCGGACGCACGAAACTTCGGCCCATCTCCAGTGCGGGAGAAATCTGTCGGAGCAGGCGGTTGCGGATGTTGAACAGGGTACGTGTATAGAGTCCGCGCTTGCCGCGCTGCGGCAGGATCACATCCGTCTGTCCGAGGCGATAGGCCGCGACGATCTCGGACGTGTCATCATTCCAGAGAAAAAGATGCAGATAATCGTCATCGAAACGGTCGAGATCGATTTCTCGTCCCGTTCCTTCGTTGGCCGCGCGGAATGTCAGTTCGCGTAGGCGCCCGATCTCCTGGAGGGTGGAAGAGAGAGACTCGGCGTGCGCGGCGAACACGCGATAGACATCGTGCGAGAGAAGCAACGCCTCGGGATTCAGTGTGGTGATCTCTTCTCGGAGTCGTGCCGGATCGACGGCGGGGACAACCGGCATGGAAGCAGGAGGGGGTGGAGGAACGGTCGGTACGGTGGCCTGCCTCGCAAGCAGATACGTGCGGATGCGCAGGTACGCTGCGACGTCTGCGGCTGTTTTGAAACGGGCGATGCGTTCTGCCGGCACGGGGTGGCCGAGACGCGCTTCGGTGCGGAGTCCGCGCTTGTTCACGAACTCGTGAGGCAGGCGCATGGTACGCAGCCGGGGGTGGAGCATCCCGAGCGTCTGGAACAACGGACCATTCTGTCCGCTGAAATGCAGCGGGACAACCGGAGCGCCGCTTTTCCTGGCCAGGCGTCCGATGCTGGCACTCCAGGCCGGATCGCTCACGTAGCCGCGTCGCGGATCGAAAAACGAAACCTCTCCTGCAGGGAATATGCCGAGCACGCCCCCTTGCGCCAGCCAACGAAGCGTCTCCTTCATTCCGGCCATGTTGGCGCGGGCGGAATCGGGTCCACCGAACGGATCGACGAGGATGAACAGATCGCGAAGCTCCGCGATATTTCCGAGGAGGAAATTTGCCATGATCTTCACGTCGCTGCGGCGGCGCTTCAACAGCGAAGCCAGCAGCAGTCCTTCCACACCGCCGAAGGGGTGATTGGCCACGACGATGCACGGGCCTTCCGCCGGGATGCGTGCCAGCGACTCCTCGTCGACGCTGCATCGAGCATCAAGTACGCGGAGAATGCGATTCTCCGGGCTGTCGCCGTCGGAGATCGCCGACGCCTCCGCGGCGATGCGGCCGAGACGATCAAGGGCGAACAGGCGTTCGATGCCCGGCGTGACGACGCGCAGCATACCGTCGATTGCGGGATTGGACGATCGCAGTTCGAGACGGAAGCGATGTTTGGACTGTCGGATGTCTATCATGGAACGGACCGGGATATGTGAGGGAGACCGTGTGATTTCCCAACCAACATATTTCCGGCCCATTTACCCGCTGTTACGGGAGCGTGTGGATTGTGTGATCCCGTCACCTCATCACCAAAATGCCTCGTCTGGCAGGTTCAACCGATCATGTTTTCCGGTGCCAGCAGGCGGTCGAGTTCCTCGCGGGACAGCAGGCGTTTCTCGAGTACCAGTTCATAGACGCCGCGGTCTTGTTCGAGCGCCTCCTTGGCGAGGATCGTGCAGGTTTCGTAGCCGAGCACGGGATTGAGCGCCGTCACGAGGCCGATACTGCGTTCGACCGTCTCCCGGCAGTGACGGGCATTGGCGGTGATACCCTGAATGCAGCGGTGGTTCAGCGTTTCCATGCCGTTCTTGAGCATTTCCATGCTTTCGAATGTGCTTTGCACGATCACAGGCTCGAAGACGTTGAGTTCGAGCTGACCGGCTTCCACGGCCATGGTCACGGTGAGGTCGTTTCCGATCACCTTGAAGGCGATCTGATTGACGACTTCCGGAATCACGGGGTTGACCTTGCCGGGCATGATCGATGATCCTGGCTGCATCGGGGGCAGGTTGATTTCGTTGATGCCGGCACGCGGGCCGGAGGAAAGCAGCCGCAGATCATTGCAGATTTTCGAAAGTTTTACCGCGAGCCGTTTGATCGCGGAGGAGTACATGATGAAGGCGCCCGTGTCCTGCGTCGCCTCGACGAGATTGCGCGCCAGTTTCAGGTCGAAGCCGGTGACAACGCGGAGATGATCGACAACCTTCTCTGCATACCCCTTCGGGGCATTGAGACCGGTACCGATAGCCGTTGCTCCCATATTGATCTCGAGGAAAAGCCGGACGTTTTCGTTGAGGCGCTCGACTTCCTCTTCGAGGGTGACCGCCCAGGCCTCGAAGGTCTGTCCCAGCGTCATCGGCACGGCATCCTGCAACTGCGTCCGTCCCATCTTGAGCACACCGGAAAATTCCTCCGCCTTGGCGCGGAAGGCGTTGATCAGTCGTTTCAAAACATCGATGAATGGCCCGTTGCTGCGAAGCAGGGCCAGCTTGACGGCGGTGGGATAGGCGTCGTTGGTTGACTGCGAGAGATTGACATGACTGTTGGGATGCACGACCTTGTAGGATCCCTTCTCGTATCCGAGAATCTCGAGTGCGCGATTGGCGATGACCTCGTTGGCGTTCATGTTCGTCGACGTCCCTGCGCCGCCCTGGATCATGTCGACCACAAAATGTGTGTGCAGTCGGCCATTGGTAATGTCGATGCAGGCCTGGACGATCGCATCGCAGACGGGCTTGGAGAGAAGCCCGAGATCGTGATTGGCCAGCGCCGCCGCTTGCTTGACGATGGCGAGTCCTTCGATCAGCGTCGGATAGAAGCTGATGGGTACGCCGCTGATGTTGAAGTTCTCGGTAGCGCGCAGTGTCTGCACGCCGTAGAAACGTCCGGCAGGCACGTCGCGTTCGCCGAGCAGGTCATGTTCGCGACGCACGCGTCCGCTTTCATACTGCGAGGCGATGTTGGCCACATGCGTGGTGATCATGCGCATGCGACGCGAGATCACGCGTGCCACCTGCGAGAGCACCTTGACACCGATACTGCCGTGCTGGTCGAACACCGTCTGGATGCCTTCCTTCTCCAGCACGAACACGGTGCTGTCAAGAAGGGCGCGGGAGGACGTCGCGTGCGGCGAGTCGTCCATCAGCACGCCTTCCCCGAGAAAATCATGTCGGGAGAAAATGGAAATGCGCTTTTCGTCCCCAAACGGCGTGCGCTTGAACAGTTCGATTTCCCCATCGTAAATAATGTACAGGCTGCGGCGTTCGGAGTTCTCCGCGAAAAGCAGTTCGCCTTTTGCAATGCGGCGGGTCTCGAACTGGTCGATGAGAACGTCCTTCTGCTCAGGAGTCAGATCCTGGAACAGCTCGATGGCGGCGATGAATTCGTGCCGCGCGACGTTGTCGGGTTCGGTAAACATGTCGTCCGTCCTTTCATTCTAAGTGGTTGCGGTCTGGCGCTCCGCCGCGCTGGCGGGCAAGACAAGTACCCGCTCCGCGCATGCACGCGTGTTCAGACCATCTTTAAATCTACGAGGAATTCCAGACGCTTCCGAGTGGTACGGCCGAACAAACGTGAAATATTGAGCGATATTGGATATGCCTCGGGGAATGGAGAAATTTCGTATTGTCTCTATCGTTCCCATTCAGGAAAGGTCTCCTCACCATGCGCATACTGTACATCTTCCCGCATCCAGACGATGAGTCCTTCGGTCCGGCCGCCGTCATGCACCAGCAGTTGCAGGAGGGACACGAAGTGCATCTGCTGACACTCACGCGAGGCGGGGCGACAAAGGTGCGTCACCGCCTGGGGTTGGATGTGGATGAAATGGGAGTGGTGCGTCACAAGGAAATGCTTGCGGTGGAACGAACGCTCCGCCTGAGCGGGATGACGGTGCTGGACTATCCCGACAACGGACTGAAACATCTCGATCCGCGCATGCTCGAACGAGCGATCGAAGCTGTCTTGGACCTCGTGCGTCCCGATGTGCTTGTCACCTACGCGGTGCATGGGATCAGTGGCTTTCATGATCACCTCGTGACCCATGCCGTTGTCAAGCGACTCTATTGTGAATTGCGGGAGCGCGGTAGCCATTCCCTCAAACGACTTGCGCTGCTCACCCTGCCCGACAGCGGAGAGCCGACCTTCGGACCGACGGGCATCCGTCTCAAGCATTCGCTTCCCGGTGAAATCGGCTGCGCCGTCCCGCTCCGGGAGGAGGATATCCGGATGATGATCGCCTGCCTCTCCTGCTACGAGACATACCAGCAGACCATCGAGGAATCGGGCGTCGTCGAGAAGGTGGGGGATACATTGTATTTCGAACTCTTCGGCGAACATCATGAGCCGCGTCTTCCCGATATGCTCGAGGGGCTGTGACGCAGGATACCCTGGGTGCGGCGCGCTCCAGCGCGCCATGGCGGGGCGCAGGATTGGAACAATGGATTGAACACACGGGACTCACATGAATACACAGCAACTCGTTGAATTACGACATCTCGAACTCGACGATTATCGTGACCTGAAATCCGCGATGGTGGAGGCATACTCCGATATCGGCGGCCTGACCTGGAGCGAGGATGCGATCCGTTCGCTGCTGGAAATTTTTCCGGAAGGGCAGCTGTGTGTCATCGTCGACGGACGTGTCGCCGCGTGCGCGCTCGCGATCATCGTCGATTACGATCACTACGGCGACAAACACACCTACGCGCAGATCACCGGCAATTATTCGTTCCGCACGCATGATCCGAAGGGTGATGTGCTGTACGGTATCGAGATTTTTGTGCACCCGCAATACCGGGGCCTTCGGCTGGGGCGGCGGCTGTATGACGCGCGCAAGGAACTGTGCGAGAACCTCAACCTGCGCGCGATTGTAGCGGGCGGACGCATCCCCAATTATTCCCGCTTTGCCGACACGTTGACTCCACGGGATTATATCGAAAAAGTGCGGATGAAGGAGATATATGACCAGACGCTGACCTTCCAGCTTTCCAACGGGTTTCACGTCCGCAAGGTGTTGAAAAACTACCTGCCGGGAGACACCTCCTCGCTTGAATTCGCCACGCTGCTTGCGTGGAACAATATCTATTTCGAGGGCACGCTGCCACTGATCAAGCGTCCCAAGGTCGTTGTCCGCATCGGAGTCGTGCAATGGCAGATGCGGTCGTTCGACGGCATCGACGCCATGATCGAGCAGGTCGAGTATTTCGTTGACGCGGTCAGCGATTACAAATCCGACTTCATCCTGTTTCCGGAGCTGTTCAACGCTCCTCTGATGGCGGAATTCAACCATCTCGGCGAGGCACGCGCCATCCGGGAACTGGCAGCGCATTCCTCGGCCATTCGCGACCATTTCTCCCGTCTGGCGGTATCGTACAACGTCAACATAATCGCGGGCAGCATGCCGGTGATGGAAGACGGGCATCTCTACAATGTATCCTATCTCTGCCGGAGGGATGGGACGGGGGACGAGTACCGCAAGATCCACCCGACGCCTTCCGAGGTCGATGCCTGGGGCATCGCCGGGGGCGATGCGATCCGCGTGTTCGAAACCGATGCGGGCAGGATCGGTATTCTCATCTGTTATGACGTCGAATTTCCCGAGCTGGCGCGCTTCTATGCGGACCAGGGAATGCAGATCCTGTTTGTTCCGTTCCTCACCGACACGCAGAACGGCTACAACCGCGTGCGGCGCTGCGCGCAGGCGCGCGCGATCGAGAACGAGTGTTACGTCGCCATCGCGGGCGCGGTGGGGAATCTGCCGAAAGTCAACAACATGGATATCCAGTACGCGCAATCTGCGATTTTCACGCCGTCCGATTTCGCGTTTCCCACGAACTCGATCAAGGCCGAAGCGACGCCCAACACCGAGATGACAATTATCGCAGATGTGGATCTGGAACTCCTCATGGAACTGCACGAACACGGGAGCGTCCGCACGCTCAAGGACCGCCGACTCGATCTCTACGAACTCCGCCTCAAGTCGCCTGCTGACAGCACGGGACGGCAATAGATCCCGTCCGAGGGATACAGACAATGAAACATACAGAAGCTGTTTCAAACGTGATTGACAATGCCATCAAATACACAGAGCGCGGGAGCGTCAGGATCGATTTACACGTTGGCGGGGGGACCAAGGTAATCATCACCATCCCAACGGACCGGCATCATCCCATTGGAATCCCTACGGACCGGC
>JAGTUZ010000076.1 GCA_018224415.1 Bacteroidota bacterium
CGCCGGAAACGCTGTCGGTCACGGAGATGCGCACGGGTTCGCGGCTGCGGGGGGAAATCTGCAGGAGGGCTTTTGGTCCATCGGTATCATCGACGAGCGTGTACATGCCGAGATAACGTCCGACGCGTGCGCCAGCGGAATGCGGGAGTTTCATATCCGCATATTTTTTTATCGGCCAGGCGGCGGTGACCACCGGTGTCCGCATGCCGGGATCGGGGAGGATGCTGATGACCGGACGCCCGGCGACGGGTTGTCCTTCCGGTGCGACGAGATAGCCGGTCACGCTGTCACCACCGCTGCGTGCGACGGTCAGCAGCATGCTGCGGTGCAGGTCGCCGGGAGCAAAGTTCATGACGAATCGTCCGTCGTCGGAACGCAGTTGGCCGCCCTCGGCAGCGCTGACCAGTGTGGCAGTGAGACTGTCAGACCACTCGATCTCCTTCTCGCCCATCCGGTATGTCACGCGGATCCTCCCCGTGCCGGAAAAACCGGGCCATGCGGTAAGCACGGCGCGGTACTCGAATTCCGATACCGGCAGGACCACCCCCTCCACCTCCCGCTCACCCTGGGAAAGAAGCACTCGCGGCGGTGCCGTGAACGGTGCGGCAGTCTTGAGGTGATAGATGATCTGGTCGTGGACGATCTCCCGGCGGGGATACAGTCGTCCTGCAGAGCCCTTCAACGGACCGGGGGTCCACGTGGCGAACTCCGTGCGGTTGCCGAACGCATCGATACCCACGGCGCGAATATTCGAAGCACGGTAGCGTTTCAGGTCGACAGCCACACCGGAAACGGCTTCCTTCCACGGCCATTGCGCTACGGCGTCCCATCCCTTGTTCCCTTTCTCTTCCAGCACAAGCAGCGTGCCGTCGCCCGCGGCGTGGAGCGAAAGCTGTGTGCCCTGCGACTCGTGTTCGAGACGAAGATCCGCCGCGATCATAACTTTCATGGACAGGACGGACCTGTTGCCCTCGAGATCCTGCGCGATGATGCGCACCGTTTTTTCACCGGCGCCGAAACGTCCGGCGGAGAGCACACCCGCATCGGCATCGCGCGGCCAGTAGGTTTCGAGCAGGTTGCCCTGCTCACGGAAGAGCTTGCGGAACTCTCCCTTTCTCGCCTTCATCAGATCGTGGTCACGATCGATCCGGATGTGAAAGCCAAGCGTGTCCTGGAAACGATTGTTCGTGGCGGAAAACACTTCCTTCCCGTCGACATACATCGCAATGCGGTACGGTGTGGGATAGTCCGTTGCGCCGTTTGCGCGGTCATGGGCGCGCAGCAGCACACCGACACGTCCGCGGAGCACCGGGAGTCCGCCCACACGCCAGCTGTCGCCGCTCCCGGCCACGTTGAGCAAGCGCACGTCGTGCTTTCCGTCAATGCTCGATGCTGCATCCATCGGCTGCAGCATAAGCTGCTTCATCTCCGGGGGAATGGAATCAAGGGGACGCAGGTGCGGGGAGAGACCGGGATTGACGGGATTGAAATCCGGATCCCGGACTTCGAAATGCAGATGCGGAGGGCCCGCTCCTGTCGCGCCGGTGTAGGCGATGACCTCGCCCTTGCGCACACGCACGGTATCACGGTCAAAGGAAAGGAAGCCATAGCTGCGCTTGCGTTTGAGCAATCCCCCAAAGTAGGCATCCGCCACCTTGTCAGCATACCGGTCGAGATGCGCATAGCAGGTGTGGTACCCGTCGGCATGGCGCAGGACAAGAAACCAACCGTAGCCGCCCGGTTGGAAATACGCGGAATGCAGCCAGCCATCGCGTGAGGCGAAGACCTTGAATCCGGTGCGTCCCCCTGTGCTGACGTCGATGCCTGCGTGAAGATGCGTGGCGCGGAATTCGGCGAAATCCGACGTGCGCACCGTGCCTGCATCGGTGGGCCACAGATAGTCGTTCCAGTCCGTGGTTGATGTGTCGTAACGCGCGGCTTCCTTCGCCTCGAGTTCGTTGCCTCCGCCGGAGCCATCCTCGCCCGACGCGGAGTGATGCACGAGATAGCCGCCGACGGCAGTGAGAAGTATTGCGGAAACTACGAGGAAGACGCGTGTCACTGGCAGGTTTCCTCCTCAGGCGTGACGGACGGTGAAGGTTGCGGAGAGTTCGCCCATCGTCAGGTCGAGGCGGTCGCCAGGCGCGATGGCGGCGACGCCGTGCGGCGTGCCGGTGAAGATCAGGTCGCCCGGCAACAGCGTGACGATGGAACTGATGAACGCAACGATGCGGGGTACGGAAAAGATCATCAGCGATGTATCGCCTTCCTGCCGCTGCACGCCGTTGACCTGCAGCGCGAACCGGACGTCGGAGAGATCCGGAAAGCTCTGCCTCGGAAGGAAGTCCGACACGCAGGCCGCGGTCTCGAAGCCCTTGGAAACCGTCCACGGCAGTCCTTTGTCCCGCAATGCCGTTTGTGTATCGCGCGCAGTCAGGTCGAGTCCGACGCCGACTCCGGCGATATGATGCAGCGCGTGCTCTTCGGCGACGTTTCTTCCTTCCCTGCCGACAAGCAGTACCATCTCGGTTTCATGATGCACGTCGGCGCTGAAGGCGGGCAGTTCGATCTCGCGATGCTGTGTGATCAGCGAGGCCGCCGGTTTGAGAAACAGCACGGGCTCGGCGTTGACCTCGTTCTCGAGTTCCTGGATATGCTTGATGTAATTGCGTCCGATGCAGTAAATCGTGCCGACATCGACGCGCGGGTGGTCCGGGAGAAGATTGATAGAGGGCATGGTGGGCTCGTTTCGTGTTCGGTCAAGAACAATGATCTCCGAGTTCATCCGCGAGGAGCAAGACGGATTTCAATGATTATACGGATTATCACAGATTGTACATAACGTGAACGGGCATCCATCCGGATGCCCGTTCACGTTATGCATATGCGTATCCGCGGCAATCCGCTTCATCCGCGAAATCTGCGTTCCGCTCTTCTGGATATCAGGTCCCGGCGCTGTAATCGTCCATGTACGCTTTCTGCTCGGCCGTGAGGCGGTCGATCTTCATGCCCATGGTCTGCAGCTTGAGACGTGCGATATCCTGGTCCTGCTCGACGGGGATGTCATGCACGGAGATGTCGAGGCGCTTGCCCTTTCTCGCGAGTTCGGCGATGCGCAACTGCGAGAGGAACTGGTTGGCAAAGGACATGTCCATCACCTCGGAGGGGTGTCCCTCGGCGGCGGCGAGATTGACGAGGCGTCCCTGCGCAAGCAGGTACACGCGGTTCCCGGTTTTCTTGATGACGTATTCTTCGTTGTTGGTACGGATCGTC
>JAGTUZ010000077.1 GCA_018224415.1 Bacteroidota bacterium
ATCACGGCGATCATGCCGTATATCACCAACTACTTCTTTGTCGAGCTGCTCGGGGGCATACAGGATTACCTGTTCGAGCACAATTACGATCTGCTGCTCTACGGTGTGAACCATCCCAAGCAGATCGATAACTACCTGCAGCGCTCCCTGCGCGCCGGACATTCCGACGGCATGCTCATCGCCTCGATCGACCTCCCCCCAGACTACACGCAACGCTGTCTGAAGAACAATTTCCCCGTCATTCTTGTTGATCGATTCAACGAACATTTCGATTCGTTTTTCGTGCAGAGCGCGGAAGGCGCCCATGCCGCGACGCGATACCTGATCTCGCTCGGACATACGCGACTGGCAATGATCACCGGCAACCGCGAGACCACGCCGACGCGCGAACGGTCGGAAGGTTACCTCGCGGCGATCGGAGAATTCGAGTTTGTGCACAGCGCGGGCATCTTCTTCCCTGTCGTCGAGTCGAAAAACGACGGCTTCAGCAAGGATGCCGGCTACGAAATCATGAAAGGACTGCTGGCCATGCCCGAGGAGAAACGGCCGACGGCGGTGTTCGTCGCCAGCGACATCCAGGCCTTCGGCGTCATGCATGCGCTCAAGGAAGCGGGACTCCGCTGTCCCGAGGACCTGTCGATCGTGAGCTTCGACGATATCGAACTCGCGCATTACTACGGACTGTCGACCATGCGGCAACCGATACGCAAACTGGGCGTGCTCGCCACGCAACGGCTGTTTGCCCGCATGGACGATCCCGCTCTCGACCCGCTGCACCGGCGCTTCACGCCGGAACTCGTCATTCGACAGACCGCCGGGCCTCCCCCGCCCGCAGACCGCGACGTGTAAACAGAATCGCCACCACAGCGCATACTGCCATGAAACGTTGTTCCTCCCCTCTCTTCACGGTCCTGCTCCTCGCAGCGGCGCTGCTTGCGGGCCTCATGCTTCCGGGCCTCATGCTTCCGGGCCTCCTGCACGCCGGGACAACAGGCAAGATCGCGGGCAAGGTCGTCGACGCGGAAAGCGGCGAAGGCATCCCGGGCGTCAACATCGTTCTGGTCGGCACAACGATGGGCGCCGCGACGAATCTCGACGGCGAGTACACCATCCTCAACGTGCAACCCGGGACCTATGAGATGAAGGCCTCCGCCATCGGCTACTCCCCGGTGACCGTGCGCGAGGTGCGGGTCAACATTGACCTGACCACGCGAATCAACTTCACCATGGGCGAAACCGTGATGCAGTTCGAGGAGGAAGTGGTGATCACCGCCACGCGTCCCCTCGTGCGCAAGGACCTCACCGCCTCCACCTCCGTCGTCGGCAGCGATGAAATCGCAGCGCTGCCGGTCACCGAGGTCAGCGAGGTGCTGAACCTGCAGGCGGGATACATCGACGGACATGTGCGCGGCGGACGCCAGGGCGAAGTCGCCTACTGGATCGACGGTGTGCCGGTGACGGATGTGTATGACGGCGGCACGGTGGTGGAGGTGAATACCAATCAGGTGCAGGAATTGCAGCTTGTCAGCGGTGCCTTCAACGCCGAATACGGACAGGCGCTCTCGGGTATCGTCAACATCGCGACCAAGGACGGCAGCAACCGGTTCAGCGGCTCGCTCGGGGCGTATATGGGAGACTACATTTCCTCCGAAACCGGAATCTTCCGCGGCATCGATGACGTGGATCCACTGGCCATCAGCAATCTCGACCTGTCGCTGAGCGGACCCGTGATTCCCGACCGACTCTTCTTCTCCGTCAACGGACGCTACAACAGCTTCGGTGGCTGGCTCAACGGCGAGCGCCGTTACAATCCGGGCAACGTCGCCTATATCGACAGCGCGGGCAATTTCATCGATAGCCGCAATCCCGAAACGGGCCTGGGCGATGGCGCCGTGGTCAGTATGAACAGCAGCAGGAAGTTCTATGGTCAGGCGAAACTGAATCTGCGTATCAGCAACGACGTCAAACTCTGGTACCAGTACATCCACGACGACGTCAGCTACCAGGACTACAACGCCTTTTTCGTGCTCAATCCCGACGGCAATCCGACGAACTACCGCCTCGGACAAACACATCTCGCACAGCTGACCCACCTGCTTTCTCCGAGCGCCTTCTACACGCTCGGGTTCTCCATGTTCGGGAAGAATTTCCAGCGCTATGTGTATGAGGACCTCACCGACTCGCGCTACGTGCATCCCAACGTGCTGACGCAGCTCACGTCCTACAGTTTCGCGACCGGCGGCACCGACCTTTCGCATTTCGAGCGAAACACCACAACCATGGTCGGGAAATTCGACATCACCGGCCAGCTCACCCAGCAACACCTGGTGAAAGCCGGCGTGCAGGTCAGCATCCACGAGCTGTTTTTCAACAACATCACGCTGCGTCCCGCAGCCGAACAGACGGATTTCGATCCCGCTACCGGCAGTCCCTTCATCAATCCCCGCGTACTCGACGTGAGCAGCATCTATCACGATGAGTACACGCGCAAGCCGATGGAGTTCGCCGCCTACGTGCAGGACAAGATGGAGTTTGACGACCTGATCATCAACCTCGGCGTGCGCTTCGATGTGTTCGATCCCGCAGGCAAGGTGCTCAACGATCCATCGGATCCAAACATCTTTAATCCCATCCGGCCGGAGAACAGATACCGCGACCTCAACGGCAACGGCATCCAGGACGCCGGCGAACCCGAGGTCACCCTCACCGAACGCGAGGCGTACTGGTATCGCGACACCGAGGTGAACTTCCAGGTGAGCCCGCGCTTCGGCGCCGCCTTCCCCATCACCGACCGCGGCGTGCTGCATTTTTCCTATGGACATTTTTTCCAGATCCCGCGCTTCGAGCTGCTGTACACGAACCCGTTTTTCAAACTGGGATCGGGCACGGGCAACCAGGGCACGGTGGGCAACGCCGACCTCGAACCCGAACAGACCATCAACGCGGAAATCGGCCTGCAGCAGCAGCTGACCGAGGACATTTCCCTCGACGTGACGGCGTACATCCGCGACACGCGCAACCTGGCCGGCACACGCGCCGAGCAGATCACCATTTTCGGCGGCTCGGCCACCTATTCGAAGGTGGTCAACAGTGATTTCGCATACACCCGCGGCATCGTGCTTTCCTTCAACAAGCGGTTCAGCGGCGGACTCGCGGCAGCGGTGGACTATACCTTCCAGATCGCGCGTGGCACGGCGTCGGATCCGTACTCCGCGCAGCAGGCCGCCGCGCGTGGCGACTTGCCCGAAGTGCAGCTCACCTCGCTGTCGTGGGACCAACGACACACCATAAACGCATCGGTCTCCTATTCCGGCCCCTCCTACGGCGGCAGTCTGATCATGCAGTATGGGAGCGGCATGCCCTATACGCCGCGCCGCAGCGAAGACATCACCTCGCTGATCACCAACAGCCAGCTCAAGCCCACGACGCTGAACGCAGACCTGCGGCTGTTCAAGTCACTGTCTCTAGGCTGGACAAATCTGGTGTTTTTCCTCCGCGTTTTCAATGTGTTTGACGTGTTGAACGAATACGGCGTGTTCGACGACACCGGGCGTGCCGGATACACAACCGACCTCGAGCGCGTCAAGGCGCAGAACACGCCGGAGTACGTCAACACCATCGACGACTGGTTCCTGAATCCCACCTTCTACTCCGAACCCCGGCGCATCGAGCTGGGCGTCAATATCGAGTTCTGACCATGGTTACGAGAAGCAATGGGTCCGCCCGACGGACAACAAAGGTTATGTTTTCACCAGGCAATCGACGGGTTTCCATGAAACGACTTCCCTTCCTCATCGCATTCCTGCTGCTGCTGCTCGGCGCCGAATCCTTCGCGCAGAGCGGACGTGAATACCGGCGTTCCAACGTCGTGGCGGGCAACCGTGTGAAAACCGTGTTCGGAAACTGGGGTGTGATCGGACAGCCGCCGACCGGTGGTCCGCGCGGCTCCTGGATCTACGACAACAACGGCTATCTCGGTGACGTCAGTCCCTTCGTCGGCGCCGAGGTGCAGTTCGACGGAAAGACCTTCCACAGCGTGGTGAGTGCGCCGGTCGACCGGCCGACACGCCGGCGCGACGAATCGCCTGCCGGCATTCCGTGGACCTGGGAACCCGTCGCGGGCTATTTCAACGAGAGCCAGCAGGGAGTGGCACTGTTCACCGACAGCAAGACCTGGCCGACGTTCTGGCCCGACAAGCTCAACGACCCGGCCGATCCCGGCTGGCGCGGTTCGTGGAATGGCTTCTTCGGGAAAACGTCAAGCAGTGACGAGGAAACCTTTTTCGTCATGGACGACAACAACGACGAGCGCTACAACTTCGCATCAAACAACACCATCGGCGTCGCCTTCAAGCCCGATTCGCGCAACCTCGCGCGTAACGGTCTGGCGCTCGAGATGCGCGTGCGCGCGCTGCAGTGGGCGCAGTTCCTGGCGCAGGACAACATCTTCTGGCTGTACGAGATCAAGAACACCGGCACGACGAACTACAATCGCGCCGTGTTCGGCATGCTCGTCGGCACCTACATCGGCGTCACCGGCAATGACGGCACGCCGCAGGAATACGACGACGACTTCTCTTTCTTCGACGTCAACCTCGACCTGACCTACACCGGCGATTATCCGGACAACAACAGCCGCAATCCCAGTTGGGTCGGTCCGGTCGGCATCGTGGGCTATGCCTTTCTCGAAAGCCCCGGCAATCCTTTCGACGGCATCGACAACGACAACGACGCGGGCTTCACCGCCGCTTCGCCGCTTTTCGAACCTGCGAGTTTCGATTCCGTCCGCGTCAGACCAGGAATGACGCTTGTCGTGATCGATGAGGATTTCCAGCGCAGCACCATCGAGATCGGCAGCTCCCCCACAACCGTCACCACGCGCGGACTGCAGCTGGAGATCGTTCCCGGCACGACGGTGCTCAGCGAAGGCAACATCATCATCGACGCGCTGGGCAACAGCATCGTCAACCCGAACGCGTATGACGGCGTCGACAACGACCTCGACGGTGTGATCGACGAGAACTATTACCTGCACTATCGCCAGCTGAAGCGCGACACGCAGGGCAATACGCTGATCGACGTGCTGCGTCCCGTCCGCTTCGCCAATTATCTCACCGGTGGCGGAAGCATGGACCGTATGCTCGACGAGCGCCGCGACGACCTGATCGACAACGACGGCGACTGGAACATCGACTTCGACGACACCGGGCGTGACGGCGTGCCTGGCACGAATGACATCGGCGAGGGAGATGGCACCCCGACCTCGGGCTATGATTTTAACGGCTTCGATACCGGACTCCCCGGCGAACCCAACATCGACAAGACCGACGTCGATGAGAGCGACCAGATTGGACTCACTTCCTTCCAGTACTTCACGCCCGCGAGCGACGTCACACTGGGCGACGACGAGGATCTGTGGAAACGCATGGCGCCGGGATTCTTCGACGTGCCGAAATCCATCATCAACAATCGTCCGCAGCGCGGCGAGGACGGCGACTTCATTTACGGCTCGGGCTACTTTCCTCTGCTCGCGGGCAACATCGAGCGTTTCTCCCTCGCGCTGGTGTACGGCGGC
This sequence comes from Bacteroidota bacterium, assembly GCA_018224415.1. Classification (GTDB taxonomy): domain Bacteria; phylum Bacteroidota; class Ignavibacteria; order SZUA-365; family SZUA-365; genus SZUA-365. The sequence goes on from JAGTUZ010000077.1 coordinate 5,576, forward strand.
GGACAGGGCGGCTTCGAAACCGATCTGGTCGATCTGCTCAAGCACCGCGAGACCGTGCAGAAGATCTACAACAGCAACTACCGCTTCCCCGTCGCACCCGACAAGCCCACGCTGACGGCGGTGCCCGGAGACGGACAGGTGACGCTGTACTGGGACCGCAAGGCCGAGCGTTCCTTCGACCCCGTGCTCAAGGAGTTCGACTTCGAGGGCTACAAGATCTACAAGGCCACCGACCCCAATTTCATCGACGCCGCAAAGGTCACCGACGCCGACGGCAACATCGTCGGCTTTAAGCCCATTGCGCAGTTCGACCTGAAAAACAACATCCAGGGGTATTTCCGTCCCGGACCCGCGCTGTTCGAAACCGTCTCCGGACGCTCCTTCAATCTCGGCAGCAACAGCGGCCTCGAGCACAGCTACGTCGACCAGAATGTGGAGAACGGACGCACGTACTACTACGCTGTTGTCGCCTACGATCGCGGCAACGAAGCGACGGACATCTTCCCCGCCGAGAATTCCAAGCGGGTCCGCCTGACCGCGACCGGTGGACCGGAAATCGACATCAACACGGCCGTTGTCGTGCCCAACGCCCCGGTGGCCGGGTACGTCGCGCCGATGAGCGGAGTCAAGATCACCGCCGGAACGACGGTGGCCACCGGAGCGCTTGCCTACGAAGTGATCGACCCGATGCGTCTCGAGGCCAATACGTACGAAATCACCTTCCAGGACGTACACAGCGACGGACTGGACAACGACGGAGACGGCATCATCGACCAGGAGGATTTCCAGGAGCTTGCGCCGATCACCACCACATACAGCGTGCTGAACAAAACGCAGCAGGTGTACCCGTTCACCGTGGGCGACACTCTTCCAGTGAAGCTGCCCCACGAGCACATCAACACTGCCGACGTGTTGGTGAAAAACGCCGCGGGACCGGTCGATCCGTCACGGTACTCGATCGATGCGCGGCGTGGCGACATCCGGGCGAGGTCCGCCGGCAGCCTGTCCGGCGAATACGAGATCCTCTACACCTATTATCCGGTCTACCAGAGCCCGTACATTCTCAACAGTCCCTACATCTCCGAGGCCATCGACTCCGACATCTTCGACGGATTGCAGCTGGACTTCCGCAACGACTGGCAGATCCGCCTGGTGGATTCGACCTCCGGCTTTAACACCGGGGCGAAGAGCATGATCTACACCTTCGCGACCACCGACATCCTGCTGGGTCCAGGCGACACGCTCCGCGGGGCCCGCTATCCTTCGGATTACCAGATCCGTTTTTCCTCTTCCATCATCGACACCTCGGCCGCGCTGTACGGAGCGCCGGCGCTGCCGGTGAATTTTACGGTCTTCAACGTAACCGAAAACCACACGATCCCCTTCATCTTCATCGACACCGACGGCAGCGGCACGCTGTCGAAAACCGACCAGCTGGCTTTTTTCGACCTCAAGCGCAGCGGCGATCCGTTTTTTACCTGGATCATGGCCTTCGAGAACCGTCCTTCCGTACCGTCCGACACGGTGTTCACCTTCACCGATGGCGACATCATCGAGCTCAACACAACCAAGCCATTCCGCAAGGGCGACATGTACACCTTCGTCCCTTCCCTGCCGGAGGTCGACGACAATACCGCGCGTGACCAGCTGAGCAGGGTTCGCGTGGTGCCCAATCCCTACATCTCGGCGACCACCCACGAATCGCCACTGCCGCCGGGCATCACCACCGGTCGCGGCGACCGCAAGATCGACTTCATCCACGTGCCCGGGCAGGCGAAGATCAGCATTTTCACATCCCGCGGCGAGCATGTGATAACGCTGCGACACGAGAGTGCGATCGACGATGGCACGGTGACCTGGGACCTGAAAAGCAAGGAAAACCTGGACATCGCCTACGGTGTGTATTTCTACGTGCTGGAGTCGCCGGTCGGCGAGAAATCCGGCAAGATCGCGATCATCAAATAGCCAGACACGGAGATCCCATGAACCCCCTGCTACGATCCGTCCTGACTGCAACCCTGCTTGCCACCGTGCTCGCACTCATGCTAGCACCCGGCGTGCAGGCGCAGAGCAAAGTCGGTACAACCGCGGCGCAGTTCCTCGGCATCAGCGTCGGTCCCCGTGCCATGGCGATGGGCAGCGCCTTCGTGGCGCTCGGCGACGACGCCAGTGCGATGTACTGGAATCCCGGCGCCCTGGCGCGCGTGGGACACAGCCAGGTCATGGCCTCGCATACCTCCTGGCTGGTCGAAACCGACTTCAACTGGATCGGTGTGACACTTGCACTCGACGCCGACAACGCCATCGGCATCAGTCTCACCCAGCTCGACTACGGCGAGGACGAGGTCAACACCGTGACCATGCCCGAAGGCACGGGCGCATATTGGACGGCACAGGACATCGCCTTCACGCTGACCTACGCGCGCAACCTGACCGACCGCTTTTCCATCGGCGGCAGCTTCAAATACATCACCCAGCAGATCTGGAATGAAAGCGCCTCGGCGATCGCCTTCGACGTCGGCCTGATCTTCCGTACGCCTTTCGACGGACTGCGCATCGCCGCAGTACTGTCGAATTTCGGCGGCGACATGAAGCTCGACGGCAAGGACCTCACCCGGCGCATTGACCTCGATCCGGAAAACACGGGCAACAACGAGACCATCGTCGCGAATCTGAAGACGGACTCGTGGGAACTGCCGTTGTTGTTCCGGGCCGGTGTGTCCTACGACCTGCAGCGAAGCGACCTGTTTACCGCGACCATCTCGGCCGACGCCGTGCGGCCGAACGACAACAACGAACACATCAACATCGGCGGCGAATTCGGGTTCCGCAATATTCTTTTCTTCCGTGCTGGCTGGAAGGCGCTGCTGCTCGATGCGACGGAGGAGGGGTTCACGGCTGGATTCGGACTGCATTATCCGCTGTTTGGCAACACCGCCGCGGCGCTGGACTACACCTATCAAGACTTCGGCATTTTCAAAAGCGTGCAAACCATCAGTCTCGCGATAGATTTCTGAGTCTTTTCGCTCACACACTCACCATTTTCCGGAGGTACATATGAGAAGAGGCACCATGCTCCTCGCCTTGCTCCTGATGCTCCTGACCGGCGGTTTCGCATTCGCGCAGACCGTTGACGTCACGATCATCGTGAACACGGCGACCGTGCCCGACACGTTGTGGCCCGACAAGGCCGTCGTGCAGATCCGTGGCGACACCGCGCCGTTGACCTGGGACGGCAGCACGGGCGTGACCCTGACCAATATGGGCGGCGATTACTGGACGGCCACCGTGGCCTTCCCCGCCAATTCCACCATCAACTACAAGTTCTTCACCAACGCCGTCGACGCCGCCGGCGACAATGAGAACAAGGGCTGGGAAAACGACATCGATCCGGGCGGCAATCGCGTGCTCGTGACCACCGACCAGAATGTCGTCCTCCCCGTACAGTTCGTCAACGGCACCCCCGACCGCCAGGAGCAGTTCTGGCGTCCGTGGCCCCCGCAGCAGGACAGCATCGCCGTCTGGGTGCGCGTCAACATGCAGGGCTGGGAGGGCTTCAATCCCGCCACGCAGAAAGTCGGTGTCCGCGGCGCGGCATATCCCGACTACCTCGGCAACCTCAGCTGGGCACATACGCTGTTCCTGAACCCTGAGCAGCCGCACGGCAACGGCGGCAGCCGCCAGTACGACGCCGCGAATTTCTACTCGGGGCTCGTGCTCATACCGAAAAACGAAGTCAACGAGAACGACGTCATCGAATACAAATTCGTCATCGCCGGCTCCGACGATCCCGACGCCGATCCCGCGACCTGGGAAAGCCGCAACAACCGCAACTTCACCATCGATGCGGAGAAGTCCGACCGCACGATGCAGTGGGCATGGTTCGACGACGTCGCCCCGGTGCCCTTCTCCGGCGCCGATACGGTGATGGTCAACTATGCGGTCGACATGAGCAAGGCCATCCAGGAACGCGGCTTCCGCACGGGCGACACGCTGTTCGTGCAGGCCGGCTGGAGCGGCACCGCCCGTGATCTCGCCGGGCTCAGTCCGACACGCACCATCCTGACCAAGCAGGGCTTCACGAACACCTACGTGGGATCCGAGACCCTCGTGCTCAAGAAAGGCGCGAAGGTGTACTACCAGTACTATGTTCAGAAGGACGGACAGGACATCCGCGAGACCTATTACAATTTCGAGTCCGATCCGGCCGATCCCCTCGCGGAGCGTCGCTTCTTCGTGCCCGCGGCCGATGTGGTCGACCTCGGTGACATCGAGGACAGCCAGGTCAGCCAGAACCGCATGCCGCGCTTCCGCAACACCAACGTGCTTGCGCAGCCGGTGAAGGTCACCTGGGAACTCGATTTGCGCCCGGCCATCTACCAGGTGCTCGCCGGCGACACGCTCAAGGACATCCAGGGCGTCGAGAACGTGACCGACCCGGCCTTCATCCTCGCCAACGGCGTGTGGATGAACGGTCCGGCGACGGGCGGCTGGACGACCTGGGGACTGCAGCTGCGCGAGGATCTTCCGAAGATGATGGTTGACGACGGCAGCAACGGCGACGTCGTGGCCGGCGACTCGGTCTTCACCGTGCAGTTCGACTACGCTCCCGACAGCACCGGCTCGAAGAAGTTCATCGGACAGGAATACAAATTCGGCATCAACGGTGGTGACAACGAAGGTGGTTTCGGCAACAACCACATCGCCAACATCGACGATTCACAGACCGACGTGACGATCCGCACGCAATGGGGATCGATTGATCCGAAATTCTACGACGCCTGGGACTTCGACCTGCAGATGCCCAAGCCGCAGATGATGACGGTCACGATCATCGTCAATACGGCGACCGTGCCCGACACGCTGTGGCCTGACAAGGCCGTCGTGCAGATCCGCGGCGACACTCCGCCCCTCAAGTGGGACGGCAGCACGGGCGTGAACTTGACCAACATCGGCGGCGACCTCTGGTCGGCCACGGTCGACTTCCCCGCCAACACGACCGTCAACTACAAGTTCTTCACCAACGCCGTCGACGCCGCCGGCGACAACGAAAACAAGGGCTGGGAAAACGACATCAATCCAGGCGGCAACCGTGTGCTGCAGACAACGACCGGCACGGTCACCCTGCCGGTGCAGTTCGTCAACGGCTCGCCCGACCGCCAGGAACAGTTCTGGCGTCCCTACCCGCCGCAGCAGGACAGCATCGCCGTCTGGGTGCGCGTCAACATGCAGGGCTGGGAAGGATTCAATCCCGCCACCGACAAGGTCGGCGTGCGCGGCGCGGCCCATCCCGACTATCTCGGCAACCTGAGCTGGGCGCACACGCTGTTCCTGAACCCTGAGCAGCCGCACGGCAACGGCGGCAGCCGCCAGTACGACGCCGCGAATTTCTATTCGGGGCTTGTGCTCATTCCGAAGGACGAGGTCAACGAGAACGACGTCATCGAATACAAATTCGTGATCGCCGGCTCCGATGACCCCGATGCGGATCCGAAGACCTGGGAAAGCCGCAACAACCGCACTTTCACCATTGACGCCGCGAAGTCTGACCGCACCATCCTGTGGGTCTGGTTCGATGACGTCGCGCCGGTGCCGTTCGTGGGTGCGGACACCGTCGCCGTCAACTACACGGTCGACATGAGCAAGGCCATCCAGGAGCGCGGCTTCCGCACGGGCGACACGCTGTTTGTGCAGACCGGCTGGAGCGGCACCGCCCGCGATCTCGCCGGGCTCAGCCCGACACGCACCATCCTCACCAAGCAGGGCTTCACGAATACGTACGTGGGTTCCGAGACGCTGGTGCTCCGCAAGGGCTCCACCGTGTATTACCAGTACTACGTGCAGAAAGACGGCCAGGACATCCGCGAGACCTACTACAACTTCGAGTCCGATCCCGCCGATCCGCTGGCCGAGCGACGCACCTTCGTTCCGGAAAGCGACGTTGTCGAGATCATGGATACCGAAGACAGCCAGGTAAGCCCGAACCGCATGCCGCGTTTCCGCAACACGTCCGTGCTCGCGCGCGCGGTAAAGGTAAACTGGGAACTCGACCTGCGTCCGGCATACTACCAGGTACTCGCCGGTTCCACGCTGACCGACATCCAGGGCGTGGAAAACGTCACGACGACGGACTTCATCACCGCCAGTGGCGTGTGGATGAACGGTCCGGCCTCGGGCGGCTGGACGACCTGGGGCCTGCAGCTCCGCGAGGATCTTCCGAAGATGATGTATGACGATGGCAGCAACGGCGACGCCGTGGCCGGCGACACCATCTACACCGCGGTGTTCTTCTACGCTCCCGACAGCACCGGTTCGAAGCGCTTCGTGGGCCAGGAGTTCAAGTTCGGCATCAACGGCGGCGACAATGAAGGCGGTTTCGGCAACAACCATATCGCCAACATCGACGACTCGCAGGACGAAGTGACGATCCGCGCCCAGTGGGGTTCGATCGATCCGAAGTTCTATAGCGCCTGGAATTACGATGCAGGCATGCCGACCTCGGTCGCGCGCCTCGATGTCGTTCCGACGGGCTACGAACTCGGACAGAACTTCCCGAATCCCTTCAACCCGACCACGACGATCACCTACATGATCACCAGCACGGAATACGTGACGATCACGCTCTACGACATGCTCGGCAGCGAAGTGGCCCGGCTCGTGAGCGGCCAGCAGTCGCCGGGCACCTACCAGGTGACCCTCGATGCTGCCAGCCTCGACAGCGGTACCTACTTCTACCGCATGACGGCAGGAGGTTTCTCGCAGACCCGCAAGATGAGCCTCGTCAAGTAATCCCGTCCACCCAGTTGAAACGCCCCGTTCCGCTTCTCGCGGGACGGGGCGTTTCGCATTCCTGCCTGATGTTCGGTACCGTTGCCTGATGTTCGATACCGCTGCCTGATGTTCGGTACCGCTGCCTGATGTTCGGTACCGCTGCCTGATGTTCGGTACTGTCGCTCACTGCTTGAGAAAGGTTGTCCCTAGTACAGTGCGCGCGCCGACGGCGGAAATGAAATACAAACCGGACGTCCACCCTTCGGTCTCGATCATCAGGGTCGCGCGTTGTGTTCCTTCGATGCTCCGTTCGAGCACGACCCGCCCGAGCAGGTCCTGGATGCGAAGCCGCATCGCCTCCTCCCCGGGAACGGCGTAAAACGTCAGCTGCATCAACGAGCGGACAGGATGCGGGGAAACGACAAGCGCCGGTGCCGACGGAACAGGCAGAGCATAATCGGAGAGGACATTCACAATAAACGGATCCGACTCACTCTCGCACCCATACGCATTGCGGACGCGCACCTTGTACACGCCTGTCTGCGTGAGGGTGAATTGTGTACCCGTAGCTCCGCCGACGGGCTGTCCGTTGCGGAACCACTGGATCTCCACTTCGCCCTCGAAACGCAGCACGTTGCCTTCGCGGGAGATCACCGGTTTCTGCGGGGAGGCGTGAACACTGACGGTGACCGGATCGCTTTGGCCGACGCGGCCTTGCGCGTCACGCACCGTCGCAACATACTGTCCGCTGGTGTGCACGGCGAGATACCGCGTCCGTTGCCCGGTGTTCCATCGATAGGCGACGTATCCGGCACCCGCGTCGAGCAGCACGCTGTCTCCCGTGCAGAACGCCGTTGGTCCCTGCGCCGTCACGGCGGGAACGAATTCCGACGGGATCGAAGGCAACACAATCGTGTCACTGCAGCTCCGGTAGAATCCCCCGTCGTTGTGCAGTTCGACCCGCACCGGCAGACGTTCGTCACCCAGCGGCGAGACGAGGCGCAGCCGCCATCCGACCGTCGTGGAGGACCCAGGCTGCAGCGGGGATTCGGACAGGTCTTTCACATACTGTTCGCCGCTTTCGATATACAGTCCCTCCGGCAGTTGCAGCATCGCCTGCAGTTGTCCGCTTGCTACCACTCCGGCATTGCCGACGTGCAAACGCAGATCGAATGGATTCGGCTGGAAGGCACGCTGCGCCGCCTGGTACTGTATCGCGGGCAGGTCGAGGTCGCAGCCCAGCAGCATGCCCGCGGAAGGCAGTTCCACCGTGCCGCAGCACAGCGTTTCATCCGTGCCCTCGAACTGCGTGGCGATGCAGACCTCGCTGTTGCCGGCCGAAGCCTGCGGCCGCGCAATCAGCTTCCAGAGCAGACTGGTCTGTCCCCCGGCATGAAGTGTGTCCATCGAAATCACTGCCGCCCCTTCGTCGAGTTCGAATACCATCGGATCGTAGCGCAAGGTGATCGTTCCCACGGCGGCGTTGATGGTTCCGTCATTCGACAGGTCAAGGCGCACCGTGACCGGATCAGGTTCATACCGGTGCAGGGCAGAATTCCAGGAAAGTACGGCCGGCATTTCCACCGTGCAGCGCGGTACGGCGCGGCTTCTTGTCACATGTACCGTCCCTTGCTCCACGATGGGGACGATACAGCCCTTCTCGGCTACGGCGTCGTCGGAGCGGATGGCGTATGAGGCATCGCTCTCGTGGCGATTGCTGCCAAACACTGCGTACAGCAGGGTCCCCGTTCCGTCAAGCGTGCGCCCGAACGGAATGCGGATACGGCCGCCGTCACTGAGTTCCGCGGTATGGAGCGCCATGCCATCGAGCAGGGTGCCTGACGGGGTTTCCGCACGAAGCAGCCGCAGCTTTTTCCGGTCGAAGTTCAGTGTGATGCTCATCGGGTAGAGGCGTTCGCGAAAGAACGGCGTGCGCAGATCGATCGGTACGCGGATCTCGGCACCACCCATGCCCGTCGCTTCTCCGATACCGAAATGCTTTTCGCGAAAGGTTGTACTGTCGCGCGGCGCGTGGTAGGTTCTCCGGAGCGAAGCGTCACCGCCACAGAGGTTCTCGACCTTCAATTCCACCTCATGCGGCTGATCGTCGCCGCAGCGTGGCTCGTACATCAGCAGGCATTCCTGGAAATAATCGTAGAGGATGGTCGAGATTTCCCTGTAAATGGAGGCGAGTTCGGAAGCGTTCGGGGTCTGGTAGTACTCCCCTCCTGTCATCTGTGCGAGCAGACGCAAGTCATCTTCTGCGATATTCTCGCCATACCCAATTGGAAACACACGGATGTTGTGTGTCACGGCGAAAGTGATGACATCCAGAAGGCCGTGACGCGTCGAGGAGTTGTCTTCTCCGTCGGACAGCACAATGACGGCACGGCACTGATTGTGCCCGTTGTTCTGCACAATCGCCAGCGCAGTGAAGATGCCGTCCCACAGCGCGGTCGCCCCGAATGTGGGGAGCAGCGACACGGCCTGCTTCAGCGCCACGGTATCGGTGGTCATCTGCTGGTAGACCCAGACGGACTGGTTGAAATGGATGACGGAGGCCTCGTCGATGACGTCGTCCATATTGCCGATGAAGGTCATGCCCCCATGTTTGGCCCCTTCGCTGCCTTCGCCCTTCATACTGTCACTGGCGTCGAACACGAGTCCGACGGAGATCGGACATCGGGAACCCGGGTCCGGACACCATAATCCGAAATCCGTGATTTCGTGACCATCCTCGTACAGCCGGACATCGGAAGGTTTGAGCTGGTAGTTCTTGATCCCGTTGCAGCCGACGGAGAAATACACCTCCACATTCGGCCAGGCGAGACGGACACGTTTGAAATTGAGGTCAGGCTGCGCCTGTGCGGCAACGGGCATGAGCAGCACGCAGAGCAGGACGGAAACGGCGATACGGAAGGCGGTGTTCGTATTCATGTTGCGGCGGTTCCATCGGTGAGACAACCGTGAGACGGATGCCGGCGCCCGCCGGATTCCCTGTTGGCAATCCCCCCCGGGGCACGGCTGTCCGAAATATAACACATCCACACCCGATATGTTACCGCCCGCCATGACTTTCCATCCGCGACTGGTTTGCTTTTCTGTAGCGCGAACTGTAATTTGATAGTCTCTATCATGGCGGGTTAGCTCAGTCGGTAGAGCAGTGGAATCATAATCCACGTGTCGGCGGTTCGAGTCCGTCACCCGCTACAGGCCATCCGTTCGGATGGCTTTTTTTTCACCGTCGGAGACGCGACGCGTTGCCAACGCACACGATCGACACCATCACCGAACGCCGCCGCCGTCGGCTGGAAGACGTGCTGCGCCGGCGGCAGACAGACCTCACGCTGGTGATCGAAAACGTGTGGGACCCGCACAACGTCAGCGCCATCCTGCGCAGCGCCGATGCGGTGGGCGTCGCGCATGTCCATCTTCTCTATACCATCGAGAAAGCGCCGAACCTGCGCCGCGACGGCAAGCAGTCCTCTGCCAGCGCGAGGAAATGGCTGGACTTCACCGTGCACGACAACACCGAGACCTGTTTCGCGCAGCTGCACAACGAGGGATATCGCGTGTACGCCTCGCATCTGAGCCGCGAAGGCGTCTCGCTGCACCACATCGATTTCACAGGGAAAATCGCCCTTGTGCTCGGCAACGAAAGCCGGGGCGTGTCGGACGATGCCTGTGCGCTCTCCGACGGCGTTTATACTATTCCAATGATGGGCATGGTTGAAAGCCTGAACGTCTCCGTCGCCGCCGCAGTCTCGCTATATGAAGCCCTGCGCCAACGCCTCGACGCCGGACTCTACGACACTCCCCAGCTCGGCGAGAACGGCGTGCACGAAAAACTCATCGAATGGGCCCGCATGTAATTCCCCACTCTCCCCCTCTCTCCCTCTCTCACCAATTCACCGCAGAAGCAGCATCCGTCGCACTTCCACGCCACCATCGTGTTCGAGCAGCGCGTAATACTCCCCCGCCGGGAGCCGATTGCCGCTGAAACGGAACGCATATTCTCCCCGTCGCAGCGGTGCATCGAGCAAGGTCGCAACGACACGGCCGCTGCCGTCCATGACACGGAGTACGGTCCGTCCGTCCTCCGGAAGGACGAATTGAATGCTTGTGCCGTCAACAAAGGGATTGGGGTAATTCCTGACCGCATGCTGCCTTCTCAGGCGAAGCACGGGCTCACAGATGCCGTCGATGATCACCGTGCCCCAGAGTCCGGAGAAGTCCCCTTCCGCAATCACCCGGCAGCCGGTGGATATTTCGACCGGACCCATACGCATCGCTGCGAAAAGCGGCGCGCGCGGAGCTTCGCGTGCAGCGATCCGAAGGGAGAACAGCAGCGAGTCGTCGCCGCCCGTCGCGCTGGCCGTGAATTCCAGCAACCCGGGTTCGATTTCCTGCATGAGCACTCCACCCCCGGCGCACATTCCCCCGGCGGTTTCGACTCCGTGGATATCGAACGGAAGATCCTCGCTCGAGAGACGCAGCACAACACGCGCCTCCGCCCCGGCCGGCAGCGTGCCGCGAAGCATCAACGGCAGCAGGCCGTCCGTACCGTCGGGTCGCAATATCACCCAGAGGCTGTCACCGTAGAGGAAATGGTCCTCGCAGGGACGGATTTCCACTTCTGCTCCTTCCACGAGCACCTGCACTGGACAGCGCCCCTCCAGCATGGCATCGGAAATGTGAACAACCGCCCGTGCCGCCGAATCGGAGGGAAGACTTAAGAAATGCAATGTGAACAGGCTCCCGCTCGGGAAGAATGGATACATGGACGTGCAGGACACCTGAAGCTCCCCTGGCTCTGTCTCTCGCACAAGCACCTCCGCGCCGTCGGACATGCTACCCGCAGTTTCGAGCCTCATAAATTGCATGAGGTCGTAGCTGTATCGTATTGTCATATCGTATGATACAGCCTCCTTGATAGAAAGATATTCAGGGAGAATGATCGGAACGGCCAGACTGTCGCGGGCGAAGACGCTTCCCGGCAGCTCTGGTTGAAGGGTTACGGTTCCGATGCGCGACGCCACGGTGTAGAAGCTATCCGCTTCCATCACATATCCGGGACCCGCGAATTCGAGGTGGATGTCCCTCCGGGAGCCGTCGTAACAGGGATTTCTCGAGACATACTGCAGCACGCAGTTGTCGGTAAGGATGCTTTCACCCAGTGCGTCGAAGGCGTCCTGCAGGTCGCGGGGCTCCGGGGCGAAATGGAACCTTCCGCCCGTGGCCTCGGCGAGTCCGGCCAGCACACCGATATCGGCATCCGGCCCGAGCGCGATCGTGAATACCGGAATGCCGGCGTCCTTCGCCCTCTGGATGGCGGTACTGCGGTAGGATTCCCCGAGTTGATTCTTTCCATCCGTGAGAAGAATGAGAATACGCCGTCCGGCCCTTCCATCGAGCAGGCGTACGGCGTCGATCACCGCCTGCCACATCCTTGTTCCGCCGCCGGCGGCAATTGGGACAAGAGCCGCTCCGACTCTCCACGCATCGAAGGTGAAATCCTGTTCGACGGTGAAGAGATGCCGGAGCGTATACGGTTCGGTAGCGAAGCTGAACAGGGCGCCTTGGTCTCGTGCGCCGAGCAGGCCGAGAAAGGATGAGATGGCCGATTTGGCTTCCCTGAGTTTTGTGCTGTCGGGATCGGGCTTCCCGCCGAGCTGCGCCATGCTCGCCGAGCGGTCGAGCAGAATGCCGATGGAAAGGCGGATACTGTCTTCGGGACATTCGAAATAATCGACAGCATGGGGAATGCCGTTCTCGCTGAGTCCGATGCCGCGGATGTCAGGCTTCCCTCCTTCCGACGGACCGCTCAGGGAAACATGAAGCGTGATGGCAGGAAAACGTTGGAGATCGATGTATTCAATGCGCGCCTGGGCCTTCGCCCGGAATTGCGACGCTCCCGTCACGAGGAGGACGAGAGCAGCGCATGCGAACACCGGGAAGCGTGTTGATGCGCATCGCATGATCTACCTCGTGTACACGATATTCCTCGTCTTCACCGTGTCGCCCTCGCGAAGAACGCAATGATACACACCGCTCGGCGCTTCGACAGGGGGCGTCCACGTAGCGGAATACGTCCCTTCATCCTTCCATCCCTCTTCGAGCAGCGCCACGACCCGGCCGAACTGATCAAGGACCTCAAGCCGCATCGGCGCGAGACCAGTGACCGAATATTCGATGCGCGTCTGTCCTGTCGTGGCGGTGAACGGATTCGGTGCGTTTTGACCCAGCACGGGGCGCGGACGTAACCGCAGCAGCGGACGGCAAATGCCGTCGAGGAACACATGTCCGCCGGACAGCGACACCTGCGGAAGGCAGCGGAACACGGACGACCCGCCAGTGGACTGCGCCACGCTCACCTCCTCGAGCCACACAGGAACCGGCATGGCGTCACGCGCCTGTATTGCCTGGAAGTACAGGTAGAGAAGCACACCGTCAGCGACGACCGGCATCCCGGGCGAGGCGCTGACGACGATGCGTCCGGGCTGCTCGGAGATAACGAGCTTCAACTCCGATGATATGGTGCCTTCCGTCTCGAAACGCAAGAATGAGAACAGCGCCGGATCGTAGTTCAGCGTGAACGAGTATTCGAGCGTCTGCCGGAGGTCGACTGACGGTGTGAGCGTCAGGGGCAGGCGCAGCACACCGCCCGAGATGACGGCGAGCGTCGTGTCAAAGCCCATTTCGAGGACGCCGGGACAGCCATGCACCAGAAACTCCGTCGGCCCTGATGAAGGCACCATGGCGCAGACCTGTTCGGCATAGTCCACTTCCAGTCCCACGCCTGCAGGTGCGACACTGTCACGATCAAGCACCAGGAATCGCGGAGTGAACAGCGCTGCAGGGGTGCCGTAGCCTATTCCCGTCCGCGGCATCGCTCTGGAGGCCTCGAACAGCAGCGTGCCTGGCTGGGCTTCTGTCACGCGGATGTCGGCCGGGTCAATCACGCCGGGCGCGTCCTCCAGCTGTACGAATTCAAGCGTCTCCGGATCATAATCGAGACGCAGACGGAAGCTCATCGGCTCACCGGCGCGAACTTCGCCGTCGGCCATGATGGGCAGTGTGTACTCGTCACGTGAACTGATTACGGGTGGGATGTCCACACGGAACTGCACCCGCGACCGCAGATCGGGCAGCGTGTAGCTGAACTCGCTTTCCACAACGGTGCCCAGGATATCGGCCTGCACACGGACGTTCCGCGAGGAGCCGTCTTCACAGGTGTCGGTCGTCGCGTAGCGAAGCACACAATTGACGCTGTAGATGCTCTGGATAATGTCACTGAAGATCCGGGACAGATCCTCGCTGCTCGGAGCGAAATACGCCTTCCCGCCTGTCCCGTTGGCGATACTTCGCAGCGTGTCCTGGTCAACGCGGCTGGGATCGTTTTGGTCGGGATAGAAGCCCAGTCCGATCGGAAACACCGGAATGCCTGCCTGCCACGCGATGTCGATGGCCTTCTCTCTCGAGTGCCAGGAACGATTGTCGACACCGTCAGTGAGCAGGATGATTACGCGCTTGCCGGTCCTCGTGCCGAAATAGCTGACCGCGGTTGCGATGGACGTGTAGATCGCGGTGGACGCACGCAATGCCATCCCGGCGGTGGCATCGATGAGCAGCTTCTTGTCGGAGGTGAACCCCTGCTCGAGAATGAAATCGCCGGCGAAACTGGCCAGCGCGGCTTCGTCCTGTGGACGGAGCATGTTGAACGCCTCGATGAACACATCCTTCGACCGTCTCCACTTCACGCTGTCGTCAATGTCAAAATCCCTCGTCCCTTCGATGAAGGCCATGCTGAAGCTCACATCCATCAGAAAGAAAAAAGTGATTTTCTGCGCACCCTGCAGATCCCCGCATTCGATTTCCACCGGCATCATCCGCACACCGTTCTCGAACACCTGGAAATCCTCGGCACGCAGCGTGTCGAGTGTCGCGCTATTGTCCAGCACCTCGAACGGCAGCTGTATCTTCGGGTACTGGGTAAAATCGGCGCCTCCCATGATCAGCTTGAGCTGCTGTGCCGGAGCCGCAGCCCCAAGCAGGATCAGCGCGAACATGAGCAGCGGAAATACGCGCAGGGAGCGCCAGATATTGTAGGTTTGCAGCACGGCAGTGATCCTGGAATGGGAGCAGAATGTTGTCGGGTCGGAAGCAGTAATCAAGACGAATATGCGGCGAATTTGTTACACGGGAATGTGCCGAAACAGGAGAACGGAAGCAAGTCGGAAACGCGCCTCAAGCGAATCCCCCACTCGAGCGCACCTGCCACTCGAGCGCATTTGCCGGGAGCGTTCCTTCAGCGGTCAAACGCCGGAACGAACGAAGGCCGAAACGAACGAAGGCCGAAACGAACGAAGGCCGAAACGAAAGCCGGCCCCAGATCGGGGCCGGCGATTGTCATTCATGTGCAAGAAACTCAATTCGGTGTTGTGACGATGCGCAGTTCCACCCGGCGGTTCAGCGAGAAGGCTCTGAGCGATTCTCCTGTAGCCACAGGTCGGTTTTCACCGTAGGCGTTTATGCGAATGGCCTCCAACGGCACGCCGAGATCACGGAGGAAACGGCTCACCGCCGCCCCCCTGCGCCGCGAAAGGGCGAAATTGTAGTCCTCGGTCCCACGGTCGTCGGTGTGGGCATCGAGCGCGATGGTGAATGATGCATCTGCCTCGATCATCGGTTTGATTTCAGTGTCGAAGAGCTCTTTAAGCATCGTGCGGTACTCCGGCATCAGCTCGGACCTGTCGAACTCGAAATACGACACGGCATCCTCTGCATCGGCCCTGATAACGGTTTCCCCGTCAACCACCACGTCTGCCGCACCCGGTTTGACCTGACTGACCGGCGCCATTCCGATGCTCTTCCTGAACTCGTTGTAGTACAAAAAGTCGGGGACTTCGATGGACACTGTTTCGTCGTGATAGCCCTCGAACATGGCCGTCATTTCGTAACTCCGCCCGAGTTCGGTGCGGAACTGATAGCGGCCGGTACCACTGGCCTGGACAGTGAAGGCCGCAGCACCCGAGGGTGTGACGCGGATGCGCGCATTCGACAGCCCCATTTCGGTGATCGTGTCAAACACGACGCCCTTCACATGATAGATGTAGCGCGTGCTGTCCTTGTAAGGATTCGGCCAGACGGCGAAAATATCCAGTTCGCCCTCGCCACCATTGCGTGAGGAAGAGATGAACACGGTATCTTCGCGCGCGGTCAGCCGCCAGAACATATCATCCGCCGCGGTATTGAACGGCCGGCCGACGTTTTTCGCGGGTGACCACTTTTCGTCCTTGATATTGCTCGAACGGAACAGGTCGTAGCCGCCGAGGCCGGGATGTCCCGTGCTGCTGAAATACAGATCGATTCCGTTTGGTGCGAGCATCGGCGCCTTCTCGTCGCCGGAGGTGTTGACTTCCGGACCGAGATTCTTGGGCGTCCCCCATCTCCCGCTGCGCAGCCGTTTCGCTCGCCAGATGTCCGCCCCTCCGTGGCCGCCGCTGCGGTCGGAAGCGAAGTAGAGGTACTCGCCATCGGGGGAGATGAAAGGCTGGGAATCCCAGTACTTCGAATTTACTCGATCCCCGAGATTGGTGATCTCCTGCCACTTGCCATTGTAATCCATTTTGGCAGTGTAGAGGTCACAGTCACCGAGCCCGTCTTCGGTATCGCATTGCACGAAATACACGTCCTCCCCATTGTCCGTGATGAAGGGCGAGCCCTCGTCGCGCTGGGTGTTGATTTTTCCGCCGTAATTCAGGGCCTTGCTCCATCCCGCTCCCTCACGGTCGGTAAACCAGATGTCGTCGCCTTGAATATAGCCCTCGTGCGTCGGGCGGTTCGTGGTGATGTACAGACGGTCGCGGTCGACGGCTGTCACATATTCATCGTAGGTGGAGTTGACCTGATCGCCCAGATTGATCGCGACAACGCCATCATGCTCCGTGATCAGTTCGGGGGCGAGGCCGCCACAGGCACTGAGCAGCAGCATCACGGCAGGCAGGAGAATGAGGAAAACCGTGCGGAAGTTTGGTATGGATGTCATGGGGATCACAGTTCAAATTTGAATACGGCGATGAGATGAATGGCCTGCGCCTTCCAGTTGTCGTCCGACGAGATCGTTGTCAGCGGGAGGTTGTACGACACCTCCGGGGAGATGACAAACGAGCGTCCGAGCCTGAAGTCCGCCCCGGCGCCGAAGCGGAAGTCAAGACGCAGCGACTCGAGTCCGGGGATTTCCCCGCTGTCCTCCTCGATTGTCCGGTCGTCGGCGTTGCCGGTTGCCGGATCGAACATATAGCGCTCGTCGGTCATCAATAGCGAATAGGAAGTTGTTCCTGTAGTGTTGATGCCCACAGCCGGACCGAGAAAGACGTAGAGCCCGCTGAACGGATGGATCTGCAGCGCGGGATGCAGCATGAAGTAGCCGAGATCGATTCGATTGCGTCGCTCGTGCTCGGCGGGCATGAACTCGTTGAGCTCGACGACCCATGTTTCCTGTATGATCTTGTAGCTATAATCGGCACCGAAGTCGTTGTACATGGCTTTGAGCGCGATGCCGATCAGAGGCGAAAGCTTGTGTCCAAGTTCAATGCCGACCGCGATGCCCGCGCCGGAGCCATCTTCGAACGCGCAGTTGCAGAATTCCGTAATGAAATCTCCCGGATGCGTGGTCAGGCTGGCGCCGATCTGTGGACCGATCCACCACTGTGAGGGGTCAGGTGAAAGAACACCCGGCGGGGGTGCGGCCGGCGCTCCGACATCGCTGCGGAACTGTGCGTGCAGCGTCGTGACGGAACTGCCCAGCATCATCAGGACAATGAGGACGATACGTCGCGTTGGCGTCATGGGAACCTTGGTTCGATATGATGAGCTTTGGAAGATATGATGAATGACACTATAGTATCCGCGAATTTCCTGTAAGATGCAATACAAAAAAGAGGATTGTGATCGGTATCCCGGTCCTCTTCCTGTTTTCCTTTTTCAATTCCGGCTGACTCCGTTACGGTTGAATGCCGTTTGCTCAGATATACCTGACGCTGCGGGCATAGTGCCGGAGCTCGTCGCGGAATTTCGGATGCGAAATGTGGATGAGCTCGTTCACCCGCTGGCGGACGGTCTTGCCGAACAGTGAGGCGATGCCGTATTCCGTCACCACGTAATGCACGTCGGCACGGTTGGTTGTCACGCCCGCTCCAGCGATCAGATGCGGCACGATGCGGGAGATCTCCCCGCCCTTGGCTGTGGCCGGCAACGCGATTACGGGCTTGCCTCCGGGACTGCGCGAGGCGCCGCGGATGAAGTCCACCTGTCCGCCGAACCCGCTGAAGAGGCGCGGACCGATGGAATCGGCACAGACCTGGCCGGTGATGTCCACCTGCAGCGCGGAGTTGATCGCCACCATCTTGCGGTTCTGCGCCACGATGAAGGGGTCGTTCACGTAATGGCTGGGATGGAACTCGACCACGGGATTGTTGTCGATGAAGTCGAAAATGGTTTTTGTCCCCAACACGAAGGACGCAACCATCTTTCCCTTGTGCAGCGTTTTCTTCTCGTTGTTGATGACGCCCATCTCGACAAGCTTGATCACGCCGTCGGAGAACATCTCGGTGTGGATGCCGAGATCGCGCTTGGTGTCGAGATAGTTCAGCACGGCATCCGGAATGGCGCCGATACCCATCTGCAGGGTGCTTTCGTCATCGATCAGCTCTGCGATGTACCCGCCGATCTTGTCGTACACCTCCTGCTCCTTTGTGTCGGTCACTTCCCCCACCTGCGGCATTTCGCGAATCGGCGTGTCGACCTCGACGATGTGATGCAGCTTGGATACATGGATGAAGCAGTCGCCGAGCACGCGCGGCATGTTCGGGTTGACCTGGGCGATGATGGTTTTTGCCATTTCGCAGGCAGGTTTGGTCATCTCCACGCCGACGCCGAAGCTGCAGAACCCGTGTTCGTCCGGAATCGAGAGATGCACGAGGGCAACGTCGACGGGAAGGATCTTGTCGTAGAACAGCTTCGCGACCTGGTGCAGGTAGATGTGCGTTACGTCGGCGAGTCCTTCGCCCACGGCCTTGCGCACGTTGCCGCCTACGAACAGCGCGTTGTGACGGAAATGCCCCTGCATTTCCTCGGAGACGTAGCCGGCAGGACCGATCGTGAGAATGTGGTCGACGTGCACGTCGGTCAGTTCTTCTCCGCGGGACACCATGGCGGCGATCAAGGTCTCGGGCACGGCACATCCGGGGTGGATGTAGACGTGATCGCCGGACTTGATGACCTCGACGGCCTCTTCCGCGGTTTTCAGCTTACTTCGGTAAATGGACATCCATTCCATAATAAAAATTCCTCGGTATCGAATACGGTGTGTAGTTGCTCGTTGTCGGCTGTGTGCCGCGGATCAGCAGCAGTCAAACGGATCGACGTCCATGCCGTAGATATCATGCAGGACCGTGTGACGGGCGCGACCCTGGTAGGTCAGGATGCCGCAGCGTACGCAGGGCTCGGTCTTGATATCGGGCCAGCCCTGACCGAGCATGACCCGCAGATACGGCAGGATCGCATTGGTCAGCGCGTACGTCGAAGTCCGGGCTACCACCGACGGCATGTTCGGCACGGCATAGTGGATCACGCCATGTTTGATGAACACAGGGTCCTTGATGGTTGTTGGCCGACTGGTCTCGACGCAACCGCCCTGGTTGATCGACATGTCGACGATGACCGCCCCGGGCTTCATGGTCTTGACCATTTCTTCGGTGATGATGTGATGGCTTTCCGTCTCGTCGATGCTGATCGCGGTGATGAGCACGTCGGCGATGCGACAGCCCCGGCGCAGGTTCTCCGGCGAAGCGATCACGGTGGTGATGCGCTTGTTGAAGATCTGGTCGG
Organism: Bacteroidota bacterium; assembly: GCA_018224415.1. GTDB lineage: Bacteria > Bacteroidota > Ignavibacteria > SZUA-365 > SZUA-365 > SZUA-365. Next base: position 25,238 of record JAGTUZ010000077.1, read on the forward strand.
CCTCGCGCAGGCGATCGACATTGTTGTCGAGCAGGATCACCTGTCCGCCGAGTCCCATCACGGCCTGTGCCGCCGCCATGCCCGATGCACCGGCGCCGATGACCACCGTGGCCGAGGGGGCAATGCCGCCAAGCCCGCCGAGCAGCACGCCACGTCCGCCGTGATCGGAGCGCAGGTAACGGCCTGCGATCTGCGCGGCCACCTGGCCGGAAATCTCGCTCATGACGCGCAGCACGGGATAGCTCCCGTCCGCCTGCCGCATGTACTCGAAGGCGAGCGCTGTCACCCTCGTCTCGAGGATGTGGTCGACGAAGGCGCGCCGGCCCATGCCAAGCAGCTGGAAGGACATCAGGATCTGGTCTTCGCGCAGCCATTCCCATTCCTCCCGCGTCATCGGCATCACTTTGAGCACGATGTCCGCACGGCCGGCAGCTTCCTCGGCGGAGTATGCAACCGTGGCACCGGCTTTCTGGTACTGCTCGTCGGTAAAGCGGGCATCTACGCCGGCGCCTGCCTCGATCACCACCTGTGCGCCGGCGTGTACAAGCGATTCGACGCCGAAGGGAGAGAGCGCCACGCGCTGCTCGTCCTCGAAACGCTCCTTGAGAATTCCAATGATCATGTCAGACCTCTATCACAATGATGTTCCGGTTGGCAAATTATCATCGGCCGGTCTGTCGGCCGCCGCCTGCTTGCCGCTGCGCAATCGTGCGCAGCGCGGAGGCGTGGGTGTTTTTCATCAGCATGGCGATGGTCATCGGACCGACGCCACCCGGGACCGGGGTGATGCGCGAGGCTTTGGGGGCCACCCCGTCAAAATCCACGTCCCCGACGAGTCGGTAGCCGCGTTCCCTTGTCGCGTCCTCGACGCGGTTGATGCCCACATCGATCACGGCGACACCCTCCTTCACCATGTCGGCGGTGATGGTGTTCACTCTGCCCGTAGCGACGATGAGCACGTCGGCCTGCCGCGTGTACAACCCGATGTCAGGCGCGGCGCTGTGCGTCACGGTCACGACGGCGTTTGCACCGGCCGCTTTCTGCAGCAGGATGTTCGCGATGGGCTTGCCCACGATATTGCTGCGTCCGACCACCACCACATGGCGTCCGGCGGTCTCGACTGCACTTCGGACGAGCAGCTCCTGTATCCCTGCCGGTGTACAGGGGAGGAAGCATTCCTGCCCGATGACCAGCTTTCCGACGTTGATCGGATGGAAACCGTCGACGTCCTTGCGCGGGGAGATCGCTTCGATCACGCGGTCCTCGTCCACATGCGCTGGCAGTGGCAGCTGTACGAGGATGCCGTGGATGTCGGGATCGATATTCCAGCGGTCGATCTGCGCAAGGATGTCCGCTTCCGGTGTATCGTCCGGCAGGCGAAGCGTCGTCGAGTGGAATCCGCAATACGCGCAGGCTTTCTCCTTCGAGGCAACGTAGCTGCGGGATGCCGGATCGTCACCGACGAGCATGAAGGCGAGGCCCGGTGTTATGCCGTGTTTCGCCTGGAGGTCGGCCGTCAGCTCGCGCACTTCGTCCTTGATGGACTGTGCGGTCCGTGTACCGTCGATGATCTTGTTCTCGTCGATGCGCTTGTGTTCCATGGCGCTGATGTTTCCTGTACGGGGGATGAGACTATTCCACGGTCCGGGTGAATTCCGGCAGCGTGAGCGGCTCGATGGCCTTTGCCTTGCCGCTGGTGATGTCCACCGTAACCACCACTGCCGAAAGATGCACGTCATCGGTGGCCATCTCGAACTTGTGCGGCGTCTGCTTGATGAATCGGCGGAGGGCGATGTCCTTGCGCATGCCGAGCACCGAGTCGTACGGACCCGTCATGCCCACGTCCGTGATGAAAGCGGTCCCTTCGGGAAGGATCTTTGCGTCTGCCGTCTGGATGTGCGTGTGCGTGCCCACCACGGCGCTGACGCGTCCGTCCAGAAACCAGCCCATGGCGATTTTCTCCGCCGTGGCCTCGGCGTGAATATCGACAAAGATGATGGGCGTCTGCTCGCGCATCCGCTCCACCGCCCATTCCGCCGTTCGGAACGGACAGTCGATGGAGTTCATGAACGTTCGTCCCTGCAGGTTGAGTACACCGACGCTGCCCGCGGCCCCGATGGGAACCACGGTGAAGCCCCTTCCGGCATTGTCACGCGGGTAGTTTGCCGGCCGCAGGAGGGTCGATTCGGCGGCAAGCAGCTTCTGGATATGCCAATTCTCCCAGATGTGGTTGCCGGACGTGATGACGTGCACGCCGAGTTCCTTGAGCTCCTTGAACTGCTGCTCGCTGATGCTCTTGCCTTCCATGGCGTTTTCGCCATTGACGATGACGCAGGCGATGTCCCGCTCTTTGAGCAGGCCAGGAAGAAAAAGCCGGACTGCGTTGAGGCCGGCGTTTCCGACGATATCTCCGATGAAAAGAATGCGAATGACAGACATGTATGCAATCTGATTGTAATCGAAACTGTTATTGCAACTTAGGAAAATGCCCCTGCAACTCCAAGACGAGCAGGTCTGAAACCCCCTGTGCCGAGGCCTGGAACGCCTCCGCCACACCGATTCCCGGCCTGCGGACCCGTACGCTCCCGGCCTGCGGACTTGTGATTTTTCTGCCAGATGTACGACAGTTTGATTTCCGCGGGTGATCGTGTAGATTTAATGGATGCATTCATTCGGTGCGTATGTATCAGACAACTGAAGAACGGCGCGAGCAATCGCGCATTGAAGACCGGCAATTGATCGCCGATGCGCTCGCGGGTAAACAGGACGCTTACAAGCGCCTGATGAAGAAATACCACAACGCGATCGCGCATCTTATCATGCGCATGGTCGGCAGTCAGGGCGACGTCGAGGACCTGACGCAGGAGGCCTTTATCAAGGCCTTCAACTCCCTTGCGTCGTTCAACGACGAATTCGCCTTTTCGACCTGGCTCTACAAGATCGCCACCAACAACTGCATTGATTTCCTCCGCAAGCGCAAGCTCAAGACCTTCTCCATCGACCGTCCCATCGGCGACGAGGAAGGCGGGCAACAGTACGAGATCCGCGACGACTCGCATATCCCCGATTCGGACATCCTCCAGCAGCAACAGACCTCCGCCATCCAGCGCGCCATCGACGGCCTTCCGGAGAAATACCGCATGGTCATTGTCATGCGCCACCAAGAGGAAAAAAGCTACGAGGAAATCGCCGAGGAACTCGATCTCCCGCTCGGAACGGTCAAGGCGCACATCTTCCGCGCGCGCGAGATGCTCTACAAACAGCTCCGAGACAAGGTCGGTGCGATCTGAGTTCCGGCGCCCTCTTGCTTCTTTTCCGGAAACCCTCTATATTGTACGACTGTTCGGGGCGTGGCTCAGCCCGGTAGAGCGCTCGGTTCGGGACCGAGAGGTCGGAAGTTCAAATCTTCTCGCCCCGAC
>JAGTUZ010000078.1 GCA_018224415.1 Bacteroidota bacterium
GCATTCGGATACGATGGAATCGGAACAACCCGCGAGAGCAAGGAACGCGGACAGGGCAAGGACGAAACGGACACGATATGTGCTCATAATGGCCTGACAAGACGGTTGTGCATGGACTAGCAATAGGTCCGGGCGGTGAATGAAACGGATGATCTCGGCAATGAATGCTGCGGCAGGGCCGCACCGCCGACGCTCATCAACGTCATGGGTGCGGATGGATTCAGGCTCAGGACCGACCCCAGTATGTCAATCTAGATTACTTAAAACTTAAAACAATCAAGTGCCCGACGCAAGTCCGTCCGCAATCTTTTTTTCAATCGAGGAAAGAGAGGATAGTACGTTCGAAGCGCTGGAAGAGGATTTTGAGATCACGGGTGTCAACCAGGTTCCTGGCCATTTTTATCGGCACCCATCGGCGGCGGCGGACGTGCTCTTCATCCCAATGTTCGCGGACTTCGGTGACCTGCATGCTGAACACCTGGACATGGCAAAGCCCATTCCATTTGCGGTAGACGTATTCGCCGATGCGCTCGTCGGACACGATGCCATCGATTCCCGCCTCCTCCATCGCTTCTTTCCGCGCAGAGCCGCGCGCGCCCATTCCGGGTTCGATGACACCTTTCGGAATGATCCAGCGCTTGCGACGGGCAGTGGTGATGAGCAGGATCTCGATGCCGCGGTGCTGTCGTCGCCAGGGAATGACAGCGGACTGTTCGAAAAAATGTCGCGGGACTTTGGACATGGTTGCGAGGCTCGGATCAGCGAGAGGAATCAGTTCAGCAAAAGCAATCAGATCAGGTAGAGGAAAAGGAACACCGTATAAAAAACAGCACTGAAAAGAATGCCGATCAGCAGGTTCTTGACGAGTTGGCGAAGCGGAGTCCGTCCGACTGCGAACGAGTAGCGCGCGGCGATGCCGCCCGTAAAGACGGCAATGCCGGTGTATCCGAGTGTCGCTGCGGCCAACGCGTCGACGCCGGCAAGCAGCGCGAGTGTTGGACCGGCAAAAAACAGCAGCGCGCCCACACCGGCGGTTACGACATAGAGAACATGTCCCTCGGGTACCCGTCGCATCACGGCGTGTCGAACGAATGGTCGAGGTGAATCGTGTCAGTGTCCGAACGCGGTTGTTGCGCATTGTGCGTCGAGTCGACGGACGCTGGTGCGTCGGCGGGATTCGCATGCTGCCTTGCACGTTCGGCATCGAGTTTCGTATAGTCGAGCTCGCTTCCCATCATGCTGTGGGGAATAAGGTACACCAGCAATGTGACGACTGCCGCCGCAAGGACGAACCAGCGCCGGAACGGCTGGCGTGCGGTGCGCTCCGTTGACCAGACGGCGGCCAGCGCAACCACCCAGGCGATGAAGGCAATCAGCGTTTTGTTGTCGGTGAGATCCGTTCCGAAGGGGAAGCCGGTCCAGAATGCACCAAAGGCATATTTCTGTACGATGGGTCCGAAGACAATTCCTCCGATCAACATCAGTCCTGTCGCCCAGATGGTCAATCCGCGCAGCCGGCCCTTCAGGCTGAACGCTTCGAGTCCCGCACGTGTGGATACAAACATCGCCAGAAACATGGCGATCACATGGGGAATCAGGGCCCAGTTCGGTACGGCACCTTTGAAGCGTGTGACGATGGATTCATGATCGGGTATGCGATGGGTGCGGCCCTGCTCGTCGAGTTCGATGAAATACTCGAGTTTCCCGGCGGGCGGCTGGTGGGGAAGCCAGGCGCGCAGTGTGTCTCCGTGGCGCTCGAGCGGGAGACGCGTCCATTCATCGTTGGTCTTGTAGCGTTTATAGGCGAGTTCGCCCGTCACCGCACCGCCCGGATTGACAAGTGTTACCGGCTGGTCGCCGTCTCCACCGTGGGAGCGCGTCAGCGAGTATTGCACTATCGTGTTCTCCACATTGACCGCACCATCCACCGGATGGGTTGGTCCGGTTTTTCGCTGGTAATACGCGGAGGAAAGAGTGATGACCAGGGCGAGGATCCAGAGGAGAATACTGCGTTTCATGTGGTTCAAGAGCGCGTGGAACAAGAAAGACAAGTTGAACAAGGCAGGCAATATGGGTAGCGGAGCGCTGGGATTCAAACCGCGAAGGTCACCCGGTAGTGTCGGGATGCAATTCAGCCCCGTGTGCGGTATCTTTCCCATTCGCTGTCCGTCCGGTGACCGTCAATCGGCAGGACGACCAGCGGGCCAATGATCAATCATCGCAGGAACAGAGGTGAAAACATGAAACTGCGTATCGCGTGGACAATGATCATCGTTATGACACTGCTGGCTGCGTGTGGCACGCCGGAAAAAAAGGAAGGAGAAATCATGGACGGCTCGAGCATTTCGGGACAGGCCATCTCGGCTGCCCGGGACTCGCTGCTTGCCCGGCATGGCGAAGAATATCGTGATCGCATCGACCGCGGAGTGCAGCAGGTCGCCGCACTCTGGCGTGAGGAAGACGGAACAGCGGAAGATTTCCAGGCGTTCTGCCTCGCGCAGTTCATCGCCGACCCGGATCTGCTGCATGCAACGTTCGAGCGGTTGCAGCAGAATTTCATGCTGCTGGGCGGGTACTTCACAGAAATGCGCCGTGATCTCAACGCACCGCTGCAACTCGACCATGGCGCGATCCTTCCGGTGGATTACCTCTTCGGCAACTTCTCGCCTTCGGCGCATCTCGGAGAAGATCTCTATCGAAGCCGGATCGCGTTTACCGTACTGCTCAATTTCCCGCGCTCCACGCTGCAGCAGCGGCTCGAGGAGGGCGGCGCATGGTCGCGCCGGCAGTGGGCGGAAATACGTATGGCGGATCGCTTCCGGACACGGGTTCCCGCCGAAGTGAACCAGGCGCTGAACACGGCCTATACGAATGCCGACAACTACATTTCCAGCTACAACATCGTGATGCACAACGTCGTCAGCGGCGGGGAGCGCCTTTTTCCGGAGGGACTTGTCCTGATATCCCACTGGGGCCTGCGTGACGAACTCAAGGCGCAGTACGCCAACGCCGATGGGCTGAAGCGGCAGCAACTCATCCAACGCATCATGGAGCACATCATTGCGCAAGAGATTCCCGCAGAGGTTGTTGACAATCCCGCAGTCGATTGGCACATCGATGATAACACCATAACGGCAAACGGCACGACCGGGAAGGGAGAGGCAGCTCCTCGGGAGGACGATGTGCGCTATCGCCACTGGCTGAACATCTTCCAGGCCGAACGTGGGCTTGACGCCCATACACCTGATAGTCCGACCCTGATCGCCAGGCGATTCAACGAGGACCGTGAAATCCCGGAAGAGACGGTCGAGAAACTTTTTGTTTCCATTCTCTCCTCGCCGGAAGTCCGGGAGACCGCAGAACGGATCAGCACGCGTCTCGGCCGCAAGCTCGAGCCGTTCGATATCTGGTATACGGGATTCAAGAGCAAGCCGGCAATGACCGAGGAAGAACTCGACCGCATCGTGGCTCGCAGATATCCGACCGTCGAGCGCTTCGAATCGGACATTCCGAACATTCTTGTCCGACTCGGATTCAGCATCGACCGTGCGCGGTATCTCGCGGACAAGATCACGGTGGACGCCTCCCGCGGGGCGGGACATGCGATGGCCTCCGGCCGTCTGGTCGACAATGCGCGTCTGCGTACGCGCATCCCGGCGGATGGCATGAATTACAAGGGCTACAACATCGCCATCCATGAGCTCGGCCACAATGTCGAGCAGGTGCTGAGTTTCCAGCTGATGGACTACCCCGGGTTGCGCAGCGTACCCAACACCGCCTTCACGGAAGGTTTTGCCTTCGTGTTCCAGTCGCGGGATCTTGAACTTCTCGGCCTTCGTTCCGGTGCGCAGGAAACAAAATCCCTCGAGGTACTCGACGCGCTGTGGTCCACGTATGAAATCGCAGGTGTCGCCCTTGTCGATATGCGCGTCTGGCGATGGATGTACGAACACCCCGATGCGACGCCTGCCCAGCTGCGCGAAGCAGTGATCGGTATTGCGAAGGAAGTGTGGAATACATATTACGCGCCGCTGTTCGGAGTGGAGGACGTCCCGCTGCTGGCGATCTACTCGCACATGATCGACGCGGGGATGTACACGCCCGACTATCCGCTCGGCCACATCATCGCATTCCAGATCGAGCGGTATCTCGAGGACAAAAATCTCGGTCAGGAGATGGAGCGCATGTGCGCCACCGGCAGCGTCACCCCCGAGCTTTGGATGCGAACCGCGGTCGGCGCGTCCATTTCCACCCAACCGCTGCTGGAAGCGGCCCGTGAAGCGCTTGACGTCACTGCGGCGCCGTGACGGAGACGCGTGCACGCGTGACGGATACGCGTACACGTTGGGAACGTTCGCGCAGTCCGCAATGCGAATGTCTCTGACGGAAACGTCTTCCGCTCGTTTGACTGCACGATGACGGCGAATAAACACGCAACAAAGGCTGCGGACACGATCCCGCGGCCTTTGTTGTTGTGAAGGTAATAATTCCGGAATATTTGCATGAACGAAACAAAGCATACAGACATCGTCATTCTCGGTGCCGGGTACGGGGGACTGAGCTGCGTGACGCGACTCTCGCGGAAATTTCGCCGGGATTCCAGCGTCCGTATTCACCTGGTCGACCGACACACCTATCATCTTCTCGAAACCCGGCTGCACGAACGCGCTGTGCGGGAGTCGGAAATCACGGTGCCGCTGTCGCGCTTCCTCGCGAAACGAAACAACGTCACGTTCCATCTCGGCGAAGTGACACATATCGGACTCGACGATCGTCATGTCGAGCTGGATTTCGGCAAGACGCAGACAAGCACGGCACAGCCGCGGAGAATTCGCTACGACTATCTGGTTATTGCGCTTGGCAGCAAGACGAATTTCTACCAGATTCCCGGATTGGAGGAGCATGCCTTTCAGCTCAAGGAGCTTGAGGATTCCGAACGCATCCGGGATCACACCGAACAGATGTTTGCTATCGCCGCCTCGGAGACCAACCGAAACCGGAGAAAGGAGTTTCTCCGCTTCGTCATCGGAGGAGGAGGATTGACGGGGGTGGAACTCGCCACGGAACTTGCGGAGAGATTCGATGCGCTCAGCGAGCAGTACCATCTTGATCCCTCGGAACCGGAGATGGTGCTGATCGAACTTGCCGATCGGATTCTTTCTTCACTGGATGGAAAACAGATCGCACGTTCGGTCGAGGCGATGCAAGCCATGGGCATACAGATCCATACCGGAACGCGTGTGACCGGCATGTCCGAGGAGGATGGAAGACTGCTCGTTCTTCGAAACCCGGGCGACCCCATTCCCACACGCACCATGGTCTGGACGGGAGGTATCCGTATTTCCGATCTCATCCGCCGCAGCGGAGCCGAGACGGGTCCGCAGGGACGTGTCGTGGTCAACGAATTCCTGCAGGTCAAACACTATCCGGAGGTGTTCGCGATCGGCGACAATGCGCTTGCCATGCAGCCTGGCAACGATCAGGCGGTGCCAACGGCCGCACAGTTCGCCCTGCAGCAGGGGTATCTCACCGCAGACAATCTCCGGCGACTCGTCGGCGATCGTCCCTTGCGGCGGTACAAGCCGAAAGTCCTCGGTGAAGTTGTTTCTCTCGGGAAACATCTGGCGGTGGGCTGGGCTGCCATGCCCGTCGGCACACAGCTGCGTTTCATCGGCTTCCTCGGAAGCCTGATCAAGAGAGCGATCAGCGAACGCCACCTGTTTCTTCTCTGGAAGGAGCGGCAGAATTGGAGCGGACACTGGTAGCAGCCGCACCGATGCCGGCATCGTTGCGGACTGCCCAAAAACAAACGGCCACGCTCCAGGCGCGGCCGTTTGTTTTTTCACTCTGACAATCATGATGTCTTGAGCATGGTCTCGACAAGTGTTCCATCATCAGTCTCCAACCTCACGGAATAGACGCCTGCCTGAAGCGATGCGGATCGAAAGGGGATGACGTGAAATCCTGCGGGGAGTCGCTGTGTGTTTCCGAACGCCTCCAGCTCACGACCAAATGCGTCGAACAGACGCATGCGCACCAAGCCTTCGTTTGGCAGCGCGAGTGAAATCTGGTTGTATTGGATGTGGGTGGTTCTCGTGATCGCGCGCAGCCGGATCGACGCATCGAAATGCTCCGGTGTCACCGAGACGGCGGGAGTGACACGGGTTTTGCCAAAGACGTCGATCTGCCTGAGCCGGTAGAACAGGATCGTATTCTCCTGGACTTTGTCGGTGAAAGAGTAACGCTGTCCGCTCGTGTCTCCCAGTCCCATGCCGCGGACGTACGCAACGGTCCGCCATTTGGTGTCGAACTGGCTTCGCCGTTCAACCTCGAAGCCGAAGTTGTTCCGTTCGCCTGCTGTGCTCCAGTTCAGAGTGATCATGTCCCGGAAACGTGCCGCGGAAAATCGATCCAATACGATGTCCGAGGCAGCACCGTCACTGGAAGCGTGAAGCGGCGCTCCCATGAGGAGAAGGACAAAGGGTATGTATTTCGAAATGTTCATTATCGTGATTCCTATATTGTACGGTAGGAATCATCAATAGTCGTGCCAAAATCAAAACATCGAATTTCAGGAAATAGGGAGCATAACAGGACATCGCGTGTCCGTTATACGGGCAGTAGGCGTTCGGAATCCGGATAGTGTTGGATTGGGTCTGTGCATCCCCGTCGGTCTGCGAAGGGTATCGTCGCCTTTCGGAAGGCGTCCTATCCTGTAGAGTACGTCGCCGACGTCGAAACGTGGGCCGAAGATCAGAAAATGGCGAGACGTCGCGACTGCGCGCTGTTGCCTGATTCCATGCGCAGATTGTAGATACCTGTCGGCAGGGACTGCGTGTTGAACGGAATAATATGATGTCCGGACGGCAGGTGTTCATCGAGCAATGACGCGACGGTGCGACCGTAGCTGTCGGTCATGCTGATCGAAACGGTCATCTCGCTTCCCACGCCGAAAGACAGTGTGCCGAAGCGCGTGAAGGAATCCACATTGTGCTGCCAGATAATGAAGGAATCCGGCACGAGATGCGGCATGACGCTGAGGGCCGGTGTCGGAATGCTGGCCCCGTCCGCGCCAACCTGGCGGATGCGATAATACGTCACGCCATCGATCTCGTCGCGATCATAGAACGTGTATCCGTTGCGGTTCTCATTTTCGGTGGCCCGGAAATACTGAACGGTCGACCACTGCCCGTCGAGTTGGGAGCGGCGTTCGACGGCGAAGCCCAACGCGGAGGCGTTGGCTCGTACGTTCCAATTAATGCGAACGAGGCCTTTGATGAACGAACCTTCAAAGGAAAGGAAATCCGCCGGCTGTGCCGACCGGATGTGCGTACTCTCGATCGAAGGAAATGAGGACCTGTCGAGAAGGGCATCCCTGCTGAAATCGAATGCAACCCGTGCAGTCGCGTTGCTTGCAACGGGCGCGGGGGTTCCCTTGGTCGGGGCACCCGGAAGTTCGGTCACGACAATATCCAGCGCGGCAATCTGTGAGGACTGCGGTGCGGGTGCTGCCATGCACATCCATGTTCCCAGGACGAGCAGGCTGAAGATAAAAGACAATCGAGACATTTTTCTCACCGTGTTCTGAATGACGTTCATTGTAGTCCTGTCAGAACAAGCGAGAAAGAGAGAGAGAGCAAGTGAGTGAAAACAAATTAAGGAGCGGATTCCTGAAAAGCAAGCAGAAAATTAAAAGAAAGAAAAACGGACCACACTCGTGATCCGTTTCAATTCTCCTGCAGATTATGACGCGGCGGCGGGTTAATAGAGCTCCGGGTACAGTTCGCGCTCAACTGCTTCAATCACGATATGGACGATCTTGATATGCAGCTCCTGGATGCGATCGCTGGTCGCACCCGGTACAACAATCGGAATATCGCAGAGCGGCAGAAGCGTGCCTCCGCCTTTTCCGAGAAGTCCGACCGTGACGACGCCTCGACGCCGGGCCTCCTCTGCCGCACGGATGAGATTCGGCGAATTCCCGCTTGTGCTGAGCATCAGCAGCATATCGCCCTCCCGGCCGAGCGCCTGCACCTGTCGCGCAAAGACCTCGTTGAAACCGTAGTCATTTGCGACGCAACTCATGTGTCCCGGATCACTGAAAGCGATCGCGGGAAGCGGGGGACGTTCCTTGCGGTATCTCCCGCTCCATTCTTCTGCGAAATGCATGGCGTCGCTCATTGAACCGCCGTTTCCGCAGGACATGACCTTGCATCCGGCGCGGAACGTCGCCGCGAGACGGCCGGCGAACAGTTGGACACGCGGAAACTGGGTTGTGTCCTGAAGGAACAACGAAAGTACATGCTGCGCTTCGTGGAACGAATGTTCAATGCTGTTCATGTTCGCTCCGCAGGCTATTGCAGGATATCGAGTTCCATTTTTTCAAGCTGTGCTGCAGAATCCTCCAGCACCTCGGCATGCAGCGATTTGCCGTTTGCGTCCATCGTGACGATGGCGGCAAAGCCCTCGACGTCGAACTCCCAGAGCGCTTCCGGGACGCCGAATTCCTCAAGAAAATGGACACCAGGCACTTTTTTCACGGTCTGTGCATAATACTGCGCCGCACCACCGATGGCGTTGAGATACACGGCACCATGCTCCTTGAGAGCCTGCAGGGTTTTGGGTCCCATGCCTCCTTTGCCGATCACGGCACGAACGCCGAATTTCCGGATGATATCTGCCTGGTACGGCTCCTCACGGATGCTGGTCGTCGGACCGGCGGCCATGACATGCCACTCGCCTCTGTCGTCTTTCAGCATCACCGGTCCGCAATGATATAGCACCCCGCCGTTCATGTCTACCGGGGAATCGTGATCCATCAGGTACGTGTGCAGAGCGTCGCGTCCGGTGAACATGCGGCCATCGATCAGGACGATATCTCCGACCTTGAGTGAGCGGATCTGTTCCTCGCTGACAGGGGCGTTCAGTACGACTTCCTTTCCGGTGAGAGGAATGCCCTGGCTTTTCGCCATGGCCGTGGGTTCCATGTCGCGATACATCCAGCGTGTAACCGAGCCGGTGCCCGGATCGACATGGACGCCGAGACGGCGGAAGGCCCAACAGTCATACGCGACGGAGACAAAGAAGCTGGCGGGGAGACGGTGATAGCTTCCGATCTTGCAGCCGATCAGCGTGCTGTTTCCGGAGAAGCCCATGGGGCCGATGTTCAGTTTGTTGGCATTCTCCATGACATAGGCTTCGAGCTTCGCCAGCACGGGATCCGGGTTGCTGTCGTCGAGTTCGCGGAAGAGCTGCTCCTTGGCGTAGGCATAGCTGGAAGCGCGGTCGGATCCGATGGCGACGCCGATCGCGCCGACCGAGCAGCCCTGTCCCTGCGCCTGCCAGACGGCATGAAGGATGCACTTGCGCACTCCATCGAGATCCCGACCCGCCTTGCCGAGGTGTTCGAGCGTGGCAGGGAGGGAATACTGGATGTTCTTGTTCTCGCAACCACCACCTTTGAGAATGAGTCTGACCTCGATGTCATTGCGTTCCCATTGCTCCCAGTAAAAGATGGGGGCGCCGTTGCCGATGTTGTTTCCGCTGTTTTTGCCGGTGACGGAATCCACGGTATTCGGGCGCAGTTTGCCGAGCCGCGTCGCCTCCTCGATCGCCCACAATATGTCCGCTTTCATTTCAAGCTGGTTGACACCCACAGGTGTCTTGATCTTGAATGTGGGCATGCCCGTGTCCTGGCAGATCGCCCCTTCGTTTTCAGAGGCCATGTCGATGTTGCGCGCAATGGTGGCAAGCGCCATGGCGGCACGGGAGCCAGGCGCTTCCTTGTCGAGGATGGCGTTCATGGCGCGTCGGACATCGGCGGGCAGATTGGTCGACGTCTGGATGATCAGGTCGAGCATGCTCTGGCGAAAGTGTTCCATGGGAGTCCTCTGGGAATGTGCGGAGGTGCGGTTGGAAAAAAGAAATGATACGAGGAATCGGCCATCGAATCAACTGTCCCGACCGATCCGGCCATTATTCTTATAAAAATATCTTAAAATACGCTTGACATTTATTTCGTATCCATATAAGTTGATAGTGGCAAGTTATCACTTATGCAAGTACCATGGAAAACGCCGAACTCTATCGCAAAGCAGAACGCCTGGCAGACCTGACCCTTGGATTGGTCGGATGCTGCCAGAGCAAGCAGGAAGAGATCGCCGAACGGGCGCATCTTTCCCTGTCTGAATTCAAATGCCTCCGGGCCTTCCGACGCGACACGGAGATGTCTGTCAAGGACATCGCGCATCGCATGAACCTGACCAGCAGCCGTCTCACACGCATTATTGACGGCCTCGTCAAAAAACGCTTCGTCACGCGCCACATCGATCCCCACGACCGGCGCATCATCAACGTCCGCCTCACAAAGCAGGGAGAAGCCGTCGCGAAGAAAGTCACAAACGACTGCACCCATGTCTATGAGCAGGTGCTTGGCATTCTGCAGTCGAAGGATCACGACCGGATTATTCAGGCCGTCAACGAGCTGGCCGACGTCATGCAAATTAGAACCGACTTCTTTGAGGAGTACGGTTAACTATTGCTTTTTGCAATAGTTGCCTTCGTCATCTTCTTCCTGTGGCAATCATCAACGCGCGCATCCATACCCCGGATGCGCGCGTTCATATTCACGGTGCATTCCCATTCACAGTGCATTCCCATTCACGGTGCATTCCCATTCACGGTGTGTTTCGTTCTGGAGGTGCCGGATTGCGGCGCAGGAGCGTTGTACCGTAGAAAAGCAGGCTGACCGCGAGGCCGGCGTACATCGGCTCGATACCCCAGGGATAAACCGGTACTCCGTCGACTGTTGCAAGCCGTCCGGCGGTGAAAGACACGGCACTGACGGCAAAGCCCCCGAGCATGGCCAGGAACGTCAGGGTATTCGAAATCTTTAATCGGGGATAGTACGTGGCGACAAGGGGGAGGAGCAGGGCGGGGATGAACAATGTCCCGATGACATACCACAGATCGATCACCGAAGGAAAAAGCAGGACGCCGCCGACGGACACCGCGGTTGTGAAGACCACGCCAATCTGTGTGTAGCGCGTGACGGAACGGTCGTCATTCTTTCCGCCCCAACGCGCGACGATGTCGCGTCCGACGGTGAGCGCGGCGATAAACGTCAAGCCATCGGTGGTCGACATCACCGTGGCCAGCATGCCGATGTAGAAAATTCCCTTCGCGGCTGCGGGCAGCACCTGTTCTGCAAGCAGCGGGTAGGCCATGCCAGGCTGCTCGAGTTCCGGGAGCAAGGCGCGCGCATACAGCCCGGAAAGCGTCGTGGCGGTATCGAACACGAACCAGAACACCACGGAAAGCAGGATGCCGTTGCGCGCCGTGCGCGGCGACTTCGCGCAAAGCGTGAACTGGTGGAACTGCGGAGAGACGAGTGTCCAGAGCGCGATGAAAAACCAGACAACGATGTACTGCCAGGAGTTGCCTCCCGTCAGCGTCAGATGGTCCGCAGGAAGAGCGTCTGAAAGAAATGGGTGTATTCCATATTCGGGAACAAGAAAGGCGAGCAGAAGAAAAAATCCTCCGAACATGAGGGCGAACTGCAGGAGGTCCGTGCGCACCACGGCCCGGAAGCCGCCGGCATACACGTAGAGCATGCTGGTGAGCGCTCCGCCAAGCAGGCAGAGTTCGAGTGGCCAGCCGGTAACCACCTGCACGAGCACGGCAAGCATGAGGACGTACGGCGCGGGCGAACTGTTGAAAAACACGAGAATGGAGCCGAGCAGTCCCGTACGGCGGTCGTAGGTGCGATACAGCTGGTCGGGGATGGAATACAGTCCGGTGTCACGGACGCGACGCGCAAAGAACAGCGCAAAGACGAGGGCGAAAATGTAGTAGGGAAAACCGAAGACGAACCAGTTGGCAATCCCGTACTGATAGCTGAATTCCCCGACGCCGAGAATGCCCCCGTACCAGGTCGCCACTAGCGCCGCGACGAAACCGGGCAAGCTGAGCAAGCGTCCGCCGAGGAGGAACTGCTCCGCGCTTCCCCTTCCGATGGAGGAGCCCCGGAAACCGAGATAGAGAAGAAAGCCCAGATAGGCAGCGACGATCAGCCAATCGACCGTCGAGAACACCAGCAGCGAAACAGCGTCACTTCCATGCATAGGTAAAGGTACACTTTCCCGAATCGGACAAAAAAAGGGCGCCGGTCGGGCGCCCCTCATACGCATATCGGTGCGGATTATCTGAATGCGCACCAAAGGCGGGGATTCAGCGCGGAAGAACCTTCAGGGTTTTTTTCTGGGCCGGATAACGCTCGCGGTAGAGCGTGTCCGATATCTGCCTGCTGTGCCGGTCGCTGTCAATCGTCGCGAAAACCAGCTTCTCCATGCAATCCCTGCAGACCCGCACCTTGCGTTCACCTTCCATGTCCAGAGGCTTCTTGAAGTACAGCTGCTCTGATGGAATGACGTGTCCGAACAGACACTGGTGTTCTTTCTCGGAGATACCGGTGTGCCACTCGTACTGTTGCGAAGACAGAGCGTTGAAGCGTTTCAACGCACGGAGAAACTCCTTTTCGGACTGATAAACCGCCATAGACCTGCTCCGGATGTTAACGGTGATGGAAACTGGCGTTGCCCGCAGGCGACCAGACGATTGGCCGCATTCGGGACCCGTAATGTAACAAAAACAGGATCAAAAGCGAGAGGGAGAAAGAATTCTCTTGCGAAAGCCGGTAAACGGTGCAATACTGACGATTATCCGTTATATTTTGCATATACGCTTCCATGAACTCGACTGACATGATCAACGGACGTATCAAACCTATGTTCGTCTTCCTGTTGACGGCGCTTGTCTGCATTGCCGCCTCTCACGATGCCGCCGCCGTGGCGCTGTCAAAGGCGAAAGACGCGAATCCCCGCGCGGAAATCCGCGCTGAGCTGGTGGGCCCAGGGGAGATCCGCTTGTATGTGCTTCGCGGCGAAGCGACGCTTGATCCGGACCCCGCAGGGTATCTCATTCTCACAGCGGCGGGCGCGGAGATCGGAATCGCAGCGGTATCTTCTGTCGATCCGGGGGAATTGCAGCTGCGACCAATGGAAGCCCTTGATTTCCGACGCGTCCACTACCTTCTGCGTCCGGAAGGGGACACTCTGCTCTGCTCTTTCGACGGGTGGATGAGACACGCTTCTTCCGACAAGGAACTCGGCGCGCGTTACGATGCCGTCAGCAACGCCACGACAGTGCGCGTGTTCGCCCCGCGGGCGGACAGCGTCCGCCTTTTCCTTTACCGCGATCGAGAAGCAACCCCGCCGGATATGCTCTCCGGTATGAAGCAGGATCGTGCCGGTGTCTGGGAAACGACGCTCGACGGGAATTACGAACGCTGGTGGTACGATTTTACCGTGCATGGACCGGACGATCCCGGCAACGAATTTTTTGAACAGGTTCCCGTTCATGTAACCGATCCCTACGCACGTGTATCGGATGACAGTTTTGGACGCGGACGGATCTGGCCACGTATGACACCACCGCCACCGGTGCGTGGTGGACGTCCCCGGATGGAGGATGTCATTGCCTACGAAGTGCATGTGGAGGACTTCACGCTCGCGCTGCGACAGCTCGACCCGAAGCGGCGCGGTACGTTCACGGGCTTCGTCACACAGGGACTGCGCAATGCGCAGGGCAGTCCCATCGGCTTCGACTATCTTGTTGATCTGGGCATCAATGTCGTCCATCTCATGCCCGTGCAGGAATTCCTCCACTACCCCGACGATGAATGGCAGCGCGCCTTCGCCGGTGATCCGTACATGCGTGAACAGATGGTCGACAGCAGCAATTATCAGTGGGGCTATCGTACGTCGCATGCGTTCGCCATCGAATCACGCTTCCGGGAACACGGCAGCGAGCCTGGCGCCCAGAACCAGCAGTTCCGCGATCTCGTCGCCGCCTTCCACGAACACGGCATCGCCGTGATCGTCGATCTCGTCTTCAACCACACCGCCGAGCGCATGGACGGTCGTGAGATGTACTTCAATCTTCGGGTTTTCGACCGTCACCTGTATTACCGCACCGGCGACGATCTCGGCTTCATCGGGGCGTACGGAACGGAGACCAAGTCGGAAGACCGTCCCATGACCGCACGCTGGATTTTCGACCAATGTCGCATGCTCGTGGAGGAATACGGGGTGGACGGCTTTCGTTTCGACCTGGCGGGACTGACCGACGAGCAGACCCTGCGGGAGCTTCGCCGTCTCCTGGGTCCAGACATCATCATCTATGGAGAACCATGGATAGGATCCAGTGATCCCGACTACGAGGCCAATCCCGATTGGGACTGGTACAAGGAAGACGCACCTATCACCTATTTCCAGGACGACACACGCAACGCGCTCTGTGGTCCACCGGATAATCCCCGCGACAAGCAACGCGACCGCGGGTACGCGGGCGGAAACGGCAACCGCGACGCCGCGAAGCAGGCGATCGCGAACCGCTTTCCGTTCGAGGACAGCCCAAACGAGGGAATCAATTATCTCGACATCCATGACAACTGGGCGCTGGCCGACCGCTTTGCGACGCGGGAATGGAACGGTCTTCTCGGTGTGGACGAAGGGCCGTACCGTATCGCCGCCGCCATGCTCCTGACCTCATTGGGACCTGTGGTCATCCACGGGGGAAGCGAGTTCATGCGCAGCAAGGCATCCTCGCCTCTGGTCGATTTCGTCAAACACACCGCGACCGGTCCCATCTACATTCACGGCAAGCGCGACACATATAATATCAGACGGCCGAATCTTTTTCTTTGGGAGACGCTCGGCCGCAATACCGACGACGGCGCCGCCTGCAATTACCAGCGGATGAACGACTACTGGAAGGGACTGATCGCCTTGCGACGCTCCGCGGCCGGTGCCGTGCTGCGCCGCGGTGAGTCAGTGCCGGAGGACTATATCGAATGGATCGCTCCCGATGATCCCATGCTGTTGGGATATGTGATCGGCGGACGCATCGCCGTGCTGGTCAATACCGGGGAGACCCGGCAGACCTTCGAAGGTGTTGTGCTCCCTGAAGGCGAATGGGTGCTGGTTGCCGCCGGAGACACGGCAGGAACGGCACCCCTGACGGGGCGGGAACAGCACCGCCTTTCTGGCGGAACGCACTCTCTCGAGGTGCATGCGCAGGACGTGCGCATCTGGATACAACAATGACTTTTTCCTCACTCACTGGAGGATGCATATCATGAGCAAGCGAATCGTCGTCGGACTTGACGGCTCCCCATACGCAACACATGCACTTGAGATGGCCATGCGTCGTGCGACGGTCTATGATGGTGTGGTGGTCGGCGTTGCCGTCATCGACCGGCCAAGCATCGAACAACTCGCTGCGGGTGCGCAGCCCGGAGCATTCCAGATGTCTGACAGCGCCGTTTCCTCACTGCTCAACGACGCCAAAGAGCATGCCGAACGGCTGATCGCCGAGTTTCGCAATACCTGCGACATGCACGAAGTGCTGCATGAAGACATCATTTACACCGGCACTCCCTTCGAGGGTCTGTCACAGGAAGGCCAGACCGCCGATATGATCATCACCGGCGTGCGGACATTCTTCCATTATCCCACGAGGGAAGGGCCCGGCGACACCCTCGAGCGGCTGTTGAAGGATCCCGTGTGTCCTGTGCTCGCGGTTCCCAAGGACGGCGATCTTCCGCGCAATGTCGTGATCGCGTATGACGGTTCTCGCGGGGCAGCCCGGGCGCTGCAGGCGTATGCCCATGTGACCCCGGACATTCCCGACATCTACCCGGTGACGCTGCTCTGCATCGCCGCGGATTACGATAAGAACAAATTCCATCTCGAGAAGGCCGCGCAATTTCTGGAGGCGCACGGCATCGAGGCACGCATCATGCTGCGGACCGGGAAACCGATCGACGCCATCATGCAGGTGATGAAGGAACTGCATCCTGCACTGATCATTCTTGGTTCGCCGATGCATCACGGCATTACCGAACGCATCTTCGGCAGCACGGTGGCCAGCATCATCAAGGATGGCAGCATCCCGATGTTCGTTTTCCACTGAGTTCCCCTTGTTCAATGGCGGGGCGGACGCGCGATCGCGAGAATGCGCACGTCGGTGAATCCCGCAGCGATCAGCGTGTCGACGCAGGCACAGATCGTGGCGCCGGTGGTGACAAGGTCATCGACGAGAATGAGCGGTCGTCCGTTCAGAGAGGCGGCATGGGCACGGTCCACATGAAAGGCGTCGCGCACGTTACGTTGCCTCTCGTCGCGGTCGAGCTTCGAGGCAGACTGCGATGTGGTGTACCGGCGGCGGAGCAGAAGTCTGCTGTCCCATTCCAGTCCGCTCTCACTCGAGATTCCCCGGCACAGATAATCCGCCTGGTTGAAGCCGCGTTCGATGCGCTTGATACGGTGCAGTGGAACCGGCAAGAGTATTGCCTGGGCGTCGAGGATGCCGCGGGCGCCGGGATTCGTTTCCTGGAGCAAGCGCTCCGCGAGCAAGCGGCCCAGCCAGATTCCGGCGGAATGCAGCCGTCGGTATTTCATCGCGTGTATGCAGCGCTCGATCACTCCACCCCCTTCGTATTCCCAACCCACAAGCATCATGGTCGCATCGCAGGCGCAGGCCAGCGAGGAAATGTGCGCCGACGACTGTCCCACATTGAGCGGCAGCGGAACGGCGTCACGCAGGCACACTGCGCAGAGATACTCTCCCGCGCGCAGACGCAGACCACAGGCCAGGCAGAGCGGCGGATACAGGACGTCGAGGACGGCTGAAACGACGGGGAACATGTCTTGAACTCCCAGTGACATGCGGGTGGTATATCCCTGAATTGTAGGGAGGTCTCGGCCCGGAGTCAAGGGAAAAGAAAACGCCTGTCACCGTTTCGGGGGACAGGCGCAAGATGCGAGCGAGGATAAGGGGAAGGGGACGGCCGAAGGTCAGTGGCCGTTCGTTTTTCTGGCTTCGTCTGGCACAAATTTCATCACTTCCTCCACCACCGCGTCGATGATTTCTTCCTCTTTCAGGCGGCGGACCACCTCGCCCTTGCGGTAGAGGATGCCGACGCCCTTGCCGGCGGCGATTCCGATATCGGCCTCGCTGGCTTCTCCCGGACCGTTAACCACGCATCCGAGCAGGGCGATTTTCACGGGCTTCTTCACTCCGGCGAGACGCTCTTCGAGTTCGTTGGTGATTTTGAAGAGATCCACCTCCAGTCGACCGCAGGTGGGACACGCAATGATTTCGACGTTGCGTGACGCGAGACCAAGCGAGCGCAGGATTTCCTTTCCGACCTCGACTTCCTTGTATGGCTCGTCGGTCAGCGAGACGCGGATGGTATCACCGATGCCTTCGGCCAGAAGCGTACCGATACCGACGGCGCTTTTGATGGTCCCGATGCGAGACGTGCCCGCTTCGGTCACGCCGAGGTGCAGTGGGTAGTCCGTGCGTTCGGCGAGATAGCGATAGGCCTCGATCATGAGTCGGGTATCGGTGGATTTCACCGAGATGATCACGTCGCGAAATCCGAAGTCCTCACAGATCGTGGCGTGACGCATGGCGCTTTCGAACAGCGCCTCGGCCGTGGGGTAGCCGTGCTTCTCGAGGATGTCTTCTTCCAGCGAACCCGAATTCACGCCGATGCGGATGGGGATACCTCGTTCTTTCGCGGCACCCAGCACCTGGTGGATGCGGTCGATCGAGCCGATGTTGCCGGGATTGATGCGCACCTTCGCCACGCCGGCTTTGACTGCCTCAAGCGCGAAGATGTGGTTGAAATGGATGTCCGCCACGATCGGGAGCGGCGATTGCCGGACGATGTCGGCCATGGCGGCGGCGGCCTGCTTGTCGTTGACCGTGACGCGCACGATGTCGCAGCCTTCATCCGCCGCGCGGCGGATCTGGTCGACGGTCGCGGCGACGTTGCTGGTTTTGACCTTGGTCATGGTCTGGACGCTGATCGGCGCGTCGCCTCCCACGGGCACATCGCCGACCCATACCTTGCGGGTGTTTCTCCGGATGGCTTTCACCTGCGGCGGCTCCCATACGGGTGCGTTCGGATCCTGAATGACGGGAATCTCGATCATGAGAGTTCTTTCAATCCTGCTTCGTTGTCGTGATGGAATCAGTGTGTGTTTTTGTCGGGATGGATGCGCTTGCTTGCGTCAAGCAGGATGCGCTTCTCTTCTTCCGTCAGTGCGGCATACCCCGAGGTGCTGATCTTGTCGAGAATATCGTCAATGCGCTTCTGTGCTTCATCGTATTCCCGGTCGCCCGTCGGACGGCGCGGCTCGGTTTCCTTTTGGTCGGGAGTGAACTCGTAGAATTTCGCCTCCCGCGGAGCGTTGTTCCACCCTGTACCGGAGACGTCGGTACTGCGACGGCGGCTGATCCAGCGGTCGATGCGGCCCTGACGGTCGAGGAGCACCCACAGACCGCCCACGACAGCGCCACCAAGATGGGCGACATGGGCGATGCCCTCGCGCGTCCCCATGACACTGAACACCACCTCGAGAAGGATGAGCCCGGTCACGAGGTATTTCGCGCGCATGGGCACGAAGAAATAGAGATAGATATAGCGGTCGGGGAAAACCATCGCGAAGGCAGCCAGGACGCCGTAGACTCCGCCCGAGGCGCCGATGGTCGGTCCGGTGCTGGTCAGAAGTGGGGCGATGAACAGGTTGGCAATACCGGCGACGATGCCTGCGGCGAAGTACATATACAGGAATTTTTTTGAGCCCCAGGTGTTTTCCAGTTCGACGCCGAACATCCACAGCATGATCATGTTGAAAAATATATGCGTCAGTCCACCATGCAGGAACATGTAGGTCACCAACTGCCAGGGCATGAAATTGCCGGAACCGAGCGGCCAGAGATAGAAGGTCTCGCCGAACCAGTACGAAAGCGGCCGCCCACCGATCGTGAAAAAGCCGCCTTCAAGAGCGAGCTGGAGGAAAAACACCACAACGTTGATGATCAGGAGATTCTTGATCACTGGAGGGAAAAAGCTGAAACCTCCGAATTGCGGTCGATAATGCTGGGAGTAGTTCATGGTTGCCTGTCGTTCATCAAAAGGAAAACAGAGTGCCGAGGGTGATCGTTCCGCCGGCGTCGGCCGGGCGTGAACCGCTTATGACCGGTCTGTGAGCGCCGCGACACCGGGAAGGACTTTTCCCTCCAGCAGTTCGAGCGAGGCGCCTCCCCCGGTGGAGACGTGGGAAACATCGGATTCGAGTCCTGCCTGCGCGATGGCAGCAGCGGAGTCGCCCCCGCCGATTATCGTAATCGCACCGGTCTTCGTCGCGGCGACCAGCGCATCCGTGATGGCGAAGGTGCCGTTGGCGAAGACCGGCATCTCGAACACTCCCATCGGTCCGTTCCACACGATGGTTCTTGCTCCGGCGATGGTGTCGGAGAACAGCGTGACGGTGTCCGGTCCGATATCGAGTCCCATCATATCAGCCGGAATCTCGGTGACAGGGACGATGCGCGTTTCGGTGTCGTTGGAGAATTCCTTTCCCACGACGGTGTCTACCGGAAGCAGCAGTTGTTTGCCACTCGTTTCGGCTTTGCGCAGCAATTCGCGTGCGAGATCGACTTTGTCTGCTTCGAGCAGGGATGTGCCGACTTCCAGACCCTGGGCCTTGAGGAAGGTAAACATCATGCCGCCCCCGATGAGCAGCGTGTCCACTTTCTCGAGCAGGTTCGAGAGCACATCGATCTTTCCCGAAATTTTTGCCCCGCCGAGAATGGCGAGATACGGGCGTTCGGGATTTCCGGAGGCGCGGCCGAGATAGTTGAGTTCCTTCTCCATCAGCAGTCCTGCCATCGAGGGGGAAAGGAATTTCGTCACGCCTTCGGTGGATGCGTGTGCGCGGTGGGCCGTGCCGAAGGCATCGTTGACGTACATATCACCGAGCGCGGCGAGCTGCCTGGCGAAGCCTTCGTCGTTGGCTTCTTCCTCTGCGTGGAAGCGCAGGTTCTCGAGCAGCAGTATGTCCCCCGGCTTCAATGCCGCGGCCATGCGATCGACCTCACTCCCGACGCAATCGGGGGCGAAGGCGATGGGTCGGCCGAGCAGGTCGCCCAGGTGCGTGGCGATGGGGCGCAGGCTGAAGGCGGGATTCGGTTTGCCTTTGGGACGGCCGAGATGGCTCATGAGAATCAACGAGGCGCCGCCTTCAAGCAGTGCGTTGATGGTCGGCAGGCTCGCGACGATTCGGGTGTCGTCGGTGATCTCCTGATGGTCATCGAGGGGAACGTTGAAGTCGACACGCATGAGGATGCGCTTGCCTTCGAAGGCGGCGTCGTGGATGGTCATCTTGTTCATCGCAAACTCCTTTACGTTCAGCGTCCTCATACAACAGCACCATGACATTCGGGACGCAAAGGTGGAAAAACCTATGGAATTTCGTGGCGTAAACAAAAAGTGACCTGCAGGACTGCTGCAGGTCACCGCTCAGGTCATGCGGAGCGTTCAGCCCGCGATTTTTTTGACGAGATCGACGACGCGGCAGCTGTAGCCGAATTCGTTGTCGTACCAGCCGACGACTTTCACCATGTTGCCGTTCACCATCGTGCTCTCCACATCGAAGATGCAGGAGTGGGAGTTGCCGATAATGTCACTGGAGACAAGCGGATCCTCACAGTATTCGAGAATGCCTTTCATCGGTCCATCGGCAGCGGCCTTCATCGCGGCATTGACTTCCTCGACGGTGACGTCGCGATTGAGCAGGGCGACGAAATCCGTGATCGAGCCGTCAGGGGTGGGTACGCGGAGGGCGAATCCATCGAGGCGGCCCTTCAGTTCCGGAATCACCATGCCCACGGTGCGCGCGGCGCCGGTCGTGGTTGGAATGATGTTTGTCGCGGCGGCGCGGGCGCGGCGCAGGTCCTTGTGCGGCAGGTCGAGCAGGCGCTGGTCGTTGGTGTAGCTGTGCACCGTGGTCATCAGGCCTTTTTCGAGACCAAACGCGTCATGAAGGACCTTGACCATCGGCGCGAGGCAGTTGGTGGTGCAGGACGCGTTCGAGACAATCGTTTCCTCGCCGGTAAGCACGTCATCGTTGACGCCAAGCACGATGGTCGCGTCAATTTCGTCTTTCGCCGGCACGGTGAGCACGACTTTTTTCGCGCCGTTTTTCAGATGGTTGTTGATGGCCTCACGGGTACGGAAGATTCCCGTCGCTTCGATCACGATATCCACACCGCTCCAGTCGAGATTGGCAGGATCGCGCTCTGCGCTTATTTTCAGGCGGTCGCCGTTGATGATCAGGTCGTTGCCGTCGACGGAGACGGTGCCCTTGAACTTTCCGTGAACCGAATCATACTTGAGCAGATGCGCCAGCGTGGCTGCGTCGGTCAGGTCGTTGATGGAGACGAAATCGAAACCGCCGAGTTCCATTGCGCGGCGGAAAACCAGACGGCCAATACGGCCAAAACCGTTGATGCCAACCTTGATTGCCATGTTGCATTCCCGTGCTTGGTGAAAATGTGTGTTGCTGTGTAGTACTGAAACTTAGGTCGGGTCGGAACCAAAGTCAATTATGAACCAAACGTGTCCGAATAGGAAATCGTGCCCGCACCAGGTTCAATTTTTCAGCAGCAACTGCCGGATCAGCAGATCTTCGGCTTCCCGGGCGCGATGCACCTCGTCGGCCTCTTCCGTCTTTCCAATTTTCCGGAGGGCAAATTCGAGCAGTCCGGTCAGCGTGTCGCGGACCCCGATGCGCGTTTGTTGGTCCTGGATCTGCAGCCAGGCGTGCTGCTCGTTGAGCCGGCGAAGGCGATGCACGATCTGGCCGGGCCGGGCCGAATCCTTCATCGCTCGCTGGTTGACCCGGCGAAGGTAGGAAGTGACATCGAGGTTCGGCCCGTCCCCCTCGCCGTGCACGTTGCGGACACGGTCAAGCGTGGCATTGACCGTCATTGAATCGGCGACCATCTGTTTGAGGCGGAGGTTGTAGCCGGGCAGCATGCGCAGCCGTACCGCATCGGGACGGTGATCAGGGAAGTCGCGCTGTCCGAGGTTGTAGATGAGGCCGAGGCAGAAATCCCGCGTGAGGTTGGTTGTAACGAAGTTCAGTCCCGCAGTCACCAGGAGGTCGCCCGTCCCGCCAGTGAGCAGAGGGAATTTCTCGATGAGATTCTGCCGCATGAACAGCGCCTGGTTGTGTGCCCGCTGGATGTCGCCTCCCGGGAGCGTGCGCCGCGTGCGGAGGAACTGCAGCGTCTTGACCGGCTCGCGGTATCCGAGGATTTCGAGGATGCCCATGGCCTGGCTGAAACCGACTTCGATATAATATTTGACCGGACCGCGCTTGGCGAGTTCGCTCACCTTGCGCATGAGCATGCCGTTCCCCGTCAGTTTGGCATTGGCGATGATGTTGAAATGCGTGGTGTCAGGATACCCGAGGTCGACGTAGGTGTCGCGGGGAATGGACATGAATTCCACCACTGCCGAATCAGGGTTGATGCTGACCAGATGCAGGGCGTCTGCACGCGCGTGGCGCGCGGAAAGGCGGGAGTCGATGCCGATGATGAGGATGTTGATCAATCGCCCGCGAACGGGTGGCAGTTGGGAAATATTCCGCAGCTGCGCCTGCAGTGTTGAATCCTCGATCAGCGGGCGAAGGGGAAGACGTGCACGTTGGTCTTCGCTCAGTCGCTGCGCATCGGTCAGGATGGTGTCTGCGTTCTGTTCGATGGCGGCACTGCGCACCTGCTCGGCGGCTTCTTCCAGACTGCCTTCCTTCGCCCAGAAATACAGCCCGTCGGATGCGTCCTTGGCCAACCGCAGACCCGCGCGCAATGCGCTCGCGGGACCCGGCAGGCTGGTCATCAGGGAGGCTGTGAAGCCCCATGCACCAATGAAGACAACCAGCCAGAACACTGTACGGCCGAGAATGATCAGGCGGCGCTTCCCGCGACTGAGCGTGACTTGTTCGTTCTGGATTTCTGCTTCCTCGATCTCGGGGGACATGCCTTATTTCACGTTGAAGTATTTCGCTTCGGGGTGGTGAACGATGATGGCGCTGGTACTTTGCTCGGGGACAAGCTGGAATTCCTCGGTCAACGTGATGCCAATGCGTTCCGGCCGAAGCAGGGTGAACAACTGTTGCTGGTCTTCCAGGTTCGGACAGGCAGGATAGCCGAAGGAATATCGGGATCCCTGATAGCCCTGGGAGAACAGGCGACGAATGTCGGTGGCGTCTTTTCCGTCGATGCCGAGTTCGATACGCACCGATTTGTGCCAGTATTCGGCGAGCGCTTCGGCGCTTTCGACGGTCAGTCCATGTGTGTAGAGGTAGTCCTGGTACTTGTTCTGCGCGAACTGGGCGGCAGTGTACTCGCTGGCATACGCACCCATGGTCACGACGTGGAAGGCGCAGATGTCCAGGACACCTTCTTCCGCCGGACGGAAAAAATCCGCTATACAAAGATAGCGGTCGCCGGACTGTCGTGGAAACGCGAAACGCACCCACTCCTCCAATGCATCCATTTCATATGCCCTCTGCGGCCATGGGGCGTGGAGTGCTTCGTCGGAAAGCGCGCGCGGGCGGTACACCACAAGTTCGTCGCCGTCGGACTGACAGGGGAAATAGCCATACGCCAGCGCGGGACGCAGCACCTGCTCCCGCTTCAGCTGCAGCTTCAATGCCTCAAGCCGCGGACGGATGACGCGTTCCAGCTCCTGCTGGTATTCCTCCTCGCTGCGCTTGCCGCGACGGAATTGCCACTGACCGCGCACCAGTGCGACCTCGTTGACATACTCGTACACTTTTTCGATCGCGACGTCGGTGACGATCTTCGAACCAAAAAACGGAGGTGTGGGCACGGCGGCATGACGTTCGACGTCGGAGCGAAGACGGAATACGGGACGGCGATCGCGGTTGGCGGTGACACCGACGGCGTCTTCCGCAGCCGCAGCGATCTTCGCCTCCGTGCCGGAGAGGTCCCCGGCTTCGGTCGCGGCATCGGCCATGTGATCGGTGCCCTCAGGAAACAGTCTGCCGGCGGCCAGATCATCCATGAGGCGCAGCCCGTCGAATGCGTCGCGTGCAAACCGCAGCTCGCCGTCATAGAGGGGACGCAGGTCTTCTTCGACGAAGCGGCGTGTGAGTGCCGCGCCACCGAGAATGACCGGGACCCGCAGGCCACGGCCCTGCATCAGTTCGAGGTTCTCCTTCATGATGAGGGTCGACTTGACCAGCAGACCGCTCATGCCGATGGCGTCGGCGTGCTGTTCCTCTGTGGTGGCGAGCATCTGTTCGACCGGGACCTTGATGCCGAGGTTGATGACGCGGAAGCCGTTGTTGGTGAGAATAATGTCGACCAGGTTTTTTCCGATGTCATGCACATCGCCTTTCACTGTGGCGAGCACGATGGTCCCCTTCGCTGTCGCGTCGGTTTTCTCCATGTGCGGCTCGAGCAGGGCGACGGCGGCTTTCATCGTCTCGGCGGACTGCAGCACGAAGGGCAGCTGCATCTGGCCGGATCCGAAGAGTTCGCCCACCGTCTTCATGCCGTCGAGAAGGATGTTGTTGATGATCTCCAGCGCCTCATGGCTGCCCAGCGCCTCGGCGATGTCGCGGTCGAGACCGATGCGGTCGCCATCAACGATGCGTTCCCTGAGCCGGTCCTCGACCGCAGCCGATTCCCCGGCCGACTCGCGTCGCTCGATCGGTCGGTCACCGGGGTAATGCTCCATGAAGACCGTCAGCGGATCGTATACGCAGCGCGTCTCGCCGCCGGAGGAAGGATCTGACGTCATACCTGACCTTTAGAGTTTATGATCTGAAACTTTATTTCACACATCGTTGTTGTTTCCGTGTACCATCAGCATTGGCTCCATCCCCACATTTTTTCCTTTTTGAAATTTTTTCCTTGGCAGGGTATTGACAAAGCCGAAAAAAGGTCTTACTTTTTCTACTAAAAGGTAATCATATCTTTATTTATTTTTCCTCACCATCAAGGAGCCACGCCTCGTGTTGTACTCAAAAACCGCCCAGTACTCAATCCAGTCGATGCTGTTCATCGCCGCCAACAACTCCGAGCAGAACATTCTGGTGCGCGATGTCGCCAAAGAACTGGGTCTGCCGGCTTCTTTCCTGAGCAAGATCCTCCAGACGCTCAGCCGCTACGGTTTCCTCAACTCGGTTAAAGGCCCCAAGGGCGGTTTCTCCCTTTCGGAGAAAGGCGCCGAGTCGACCATCGCGGAGCTCGTTGCCGTCGTCGACGGCCCGATGAACTTCGAGATGTGCCTCGCCGGCTTCAGTCCGTGCAGTGAGGAAAACGCCTGTCCGTTCCATCACGAATGGAAACGTATCCGCGAGGAAATCCGCGAGCTTGTCAACAGCAAGGCCATCCTGGAGCTTTCCCATGAGATGCCCGTGCGCTATCGGACGCTGCTGACGGGTTCGGCTGCCGCGAAGGCCAAGAAGGCGACCGCGAAAAAGTCCGCCGCGAAAAAACCGGCCGCCAAGAAAGCAGTGGCGAAGAAGGCTCCCGCGAAAAAGGCCCCTGCGAAGAAGGCCCCTGCGAAGAAGGCTCCCGCCAAGAAGAAGAAGTAGACACGCCGGGCCGCAGCAATGCGCCCTGCCTGTCGACGTTCCATCGGGACAGCCACGGCTGTCCCGATTTTTTTTTCGCCGTACCGTTGTCGCCGGTTGTGCCCGATGCTGCGGGAACAGCCCGGACTGGGCGATGCCGCACCGGAAAAGGACAACACGTTGGGGCGAGAGCCACCGAACGCACTTGATTCTGCCAAATTGCCTCTCTATTTTACTAATCTATAAAATTTTCAATCATTTTTCACTGACAATTTGACAGACCCGATACAATGCGCCGATCCATTTATATAGAGACCTACGGATGCCAGATGAACTTCGCCGACACGGAGATCGTCAACGGCATTCTCAACGAGCAGGGGTACGAACTGGCCAAGGACGTTGACACTGCCGACGCCATTTTCATGAACACCTGCGCCATTCGTGACAACGCAGAGCAGCGCATCTACGGACGCCTCTCCAACTTCGAACATCTCAAGAAACGCAACCCCCACCTGGTCATCGGTATCCTCGGTTGCATGGCGGAGCGCCTGCGCAGCAGCCTGCTCGAGGAGAATTCCAGCGTCGATATCGTCTGCGGTCCTGACGAGTACCGCAGGCTCCCCGCACTTATCGACGAGGCCTTTCAGGGGGAGAAGGGAATTCGCACCCAGCTTTCGCGAGTGGAAACGTACAACGACATCGTGCCCCTGCGCACCGACGGCATCAGTGCGTGGGTATCGGTGATGCGTGGCTGTGACAAGTTCTGCACCTACTGCGTCGTGCCATTCACCCGCGGCCGCGAGCGCAGCCGCACACTCGAGGGCATCGTCGGGGAAGTGCGTGAACTCGTCGGGCGCGGTTTCCGCGAGGTCACGCTGCTCGGACAGAACGTGAATTCCTACCTCGACGGTACAAATGATTTCGCCACCCTGCTCGAAGCGGTGGCAGCTATCGATCCGGAACTGCGCGTCCGTTTTACCACTTCGCACCCGCAGGACATGTCACCCCGCCTGATCGACGCGATCGCGGGGAGGCCGAATATCTGCAGTTTCATTCATCTTCCCTTCCAGTCGGGTTCCGACCGCATCCTCGAGTTGATGAACCGCACGTATACCCGGGCGCATTATCTCGAGCTCGTCGGACGCATCCGCGCACGCATTCCCGGCGTGTCGATGTCGACGGATGTGATCGCAGGGTTTCCCACGGAAACCGAAGACGACCATCGCGACACGCTATCGCTGATGGAGGAGCTGCGATACGATGGGGCGTTCATGTTCAAGTACTCTCCGCGGGAAAAAACCAAGGCATGGAAGATGGGAGACGACGTGCCCGACGACGTGAAGGGCCGCCGCCTCGAGGAGATCATCGAACTGCAGCGCCGCATCTCATACGAAAACAACAAGGCACTGATCGGCGGTACCGAGCGCATCCTGCTCGAGGGGCCAAGCAAACGTTCCCAGGAGGAGTGGATGGGTCGCACCGACACAAACAAGTCTGTCATCGTTCCGAAAGCGGGGTTCTCAGTCGGACAGTACATAGACGTGCGTATCGTCAGTGCAACATCCGCCACACTGTTCGGCGAGATCGTCGACGAAGTATCGACCCGGGCTGCCTGATCCGCGCAGCCATACAGGTATCATTATGAAAGTTGCTCCGCATGTTTGCGGGATGTATTCGCTGTTCCTGCTTGTTGCTGTCCTTGTTGCCGCCTCTCCGGTGGACGCGCAGGGGCGTGGTGACATCCCCGCGCTGGTTGACAAGGCAAAGACCGGGGCCGTTGACGAAGTCCGCAAGCTGCTCCCCGGCCTGAAAAAATCCCATGCCGACAAGGCCGGCGTGCTGTTCCTCGAGGCGGTCACCGAGAGCAACGCCGAGAAAGCGGTGGAATTATTCCAGCGCATCGCCGACGAGCATCGAAACAGCGCCTGGGCCGACGACGCGCTGTACCGGCTCTACCAGTACAGCTTCGCGGTCGGTGCCTACCGTACCGCTCGGTCCTACACCGAACGCATCGCTGCCGAGTACCCGAAATCCCCTTTCCTGACGCGCGAACAACAGGCGGCGCCTGGAACGAAGACGGCTGAAGTGAAGGCCCCCCCGGTTGCGAAGGCCCCCCCGGTTGCGAAGTCGTCCTCTGGTGCTGCGTCACCTGCCGCCACGAAAGAGCAAGCGAATACGGAGTCGGACGGTGGCAACGGAGCACAGAGCTATGCGGTACAGGTCGGCGCCTTCTCACAGCAGGCCGATGCGGAAACGCTGGCGGCCGCGTTGAAGGAAAAGGGCTATACGGCCTACCTCCGCGAGAAAACAGTTGGCGGGAAAACGGTGCAGGCTGTGTGGCTCGGGATTTTTACCGACTTGCCGCAGGCACAGGCCTTTGCCCGCAAAATCAAGGACCAGCAAAAGATCGACGCCATCGTCGTCCGGCGTTAGCGAGGCCACAGGATGAGATTTCTCTTTCTCGGTACGGCATCAGGCATGCCCACTGGCCATCGCCGGCACTCCTGCCTTCTCGTCGAGGAAAACGGGGAGCGTGTGCTGGTCGATGCCGGTGAAGGTGCGACAGCCGGATTGCTGCAGGCCGGTATCGACATCGATGGGATCACCCGGGTCGTGATCACACACACGCATGCGGATCATGTCACCGGTCTGCCGTTGCTGCTGCAGGGCATGCATCTCGCCGGCCGGACGCGTCCGCTGTCGATCAGCGTGCCGCCCGGACGGGTGCAGTGGTTTCGTGACTGGCTGCGTGGCATGTACATTTTCACGGAGAAATGGTCTTTCCCCTTCGACGTGCTGCAGTACGGCGACCGGGTGCACGAGGATGACGCCGGCGGCACGCAGGGCCTGCACATCCTTCCCTTCGCCAACGGACATCTCGACAAGGTGCGCGATCTGGCGGCAAAGCATGACGTGCCTACCGGAAGCTATTCCCTGCACGTGAGCGGGAGGGGCGGCAGCGCGGTTCTCTCCTCCGACATCGCGGCGCTCGATGACGTGGCGGCCATGGCCGCGGGCTGCGATCTGCTGGTTGTCGAGAGCACTCATGTTTCCCAGGACGGGATCCACGCGCTCGCCACCGCGCATCCGGATCTGAGAATCATCTGCACGCATATTCCGCAGGAGATGGAGGACGCGTTGCCCGGGCTCGAGCGCCGCAGTGCGTTGCAGACGAAGGGGCGTATCCTCTACGCCAATGACGGTATGGAATTTATCCTGGAGAACGACACGGCATGAGTGAAGTGAGTACCAGTACGCTGGGCATATCTCCCGGCGACCGCCAGAGTTTTCAGCACAGGCACGGTATCATCGGCAAGAGCACCGAAATCCGTGAGGTTGTCGATACCATCATGCAGGTGGCTCCGACCGATATCACTGTGCTTGTCACCGGGGAAAGCGGCACCGGCAAGGAGGTCATCGCCAAGGCCATCCATCAGGCGAGCAAACGTGTCTCGCGGAAGTTCATTCCGGTCAACTGCGGCGCGATCCCCGAAGGCATTCTCGAAAGCGAGCTGTTCGGACACGAGAAGGGCGCATTCACCGGTGCCGTGGAAACGCGGAAGGGATATTTCGAACTGGCGGATGGCGGAACGATATTCCTCGATGAAATCGGCGACACTCCGATCTCGACGCAGGTGAAGCTGCTGCGCGTGCTCGAGAGCGGTGAGTTCATGCGTGTCGGCAGTTCCGAGCCGCGCACGGCCGATGTCCGTGTCCTCGCCGCCACGAACAAGAACCTCGACGAGGAGGTCCGCGCACGACGCTTCCGGCAGGATCTGTTTTTCCGTCTGCGCTCGGTCAACATCCGCATCCCCCCGCTGCGCAATCGCCGTGGCGACATTCCCCTGCTTGTGGAAGCGTTTCTCCGGTCGCTGGGTGGCAACGGGCGCGGTGCTGCTGCCGGTCAGGATATTCTCGTCACCGACGATGGCATGGCCGCCTTGATGCGTCACAGCTGGCCGGGCAATGTCCGCGAGCTGCGCAACGTGATCGAGAGCATTCTCGTACTCGAACGAGGCAATGTGGTCGACGAACGGGTAGTGACGCGCTACCTGCACGTCGAGGAACCCAGGATCGACGACCGCTCCCTGCCGATGCATCTTGGCAAGGCACCCGAGCAGGCCGAGCGCGAACTGCTTTTCCGCCTGCTCTGGGAGATCAAGTCCGACCTCAACGACCTCCGTCGTCTGGTCGGCGAGCTTCAGCAGCGGCCGCCGCTGTCGCTGCCAGCCGGTGATGGAGCGGAACATCCCTCGATCAGCCTCGACGACATGACCCTCCGAGGCATGGAGGAGGAGCTGATCGCCCACACCTTGGAACGCTTCCGAGGCAATCGGCGTCTCGCGGCCGAGGCCTTGAACATCAGTGAGCGAACTTTGTACAGAAAAATCAAAGATTATGGACTATGATGGCCGCCTTGCGTTCGTTTTGGATTATCTTGTATCTTGCTCCTGTGTTTCTTGGTGCCGTCAGCCTTGGCGGATGCGCCTATTCCTTCACGGGTGCGTCCGTTCCAGCACACTGGAAGAGTATCGCCATCCCATTGTTCGACGACGAAAGTAATTTCGGCCAGCCTTCGCTGCGCGAGGACCTGACCAACAAACTGATCGAGAAATTTCAGCAGGACAACACCCTGCAGCTGGCCGACCGCTCGTCGGCGAATGTCGAACTGAGAGGTGTCATCATCTCCGTCCTCGCGGACCAGCCCATCGCCGTTGCCCAGGGCGCGCAAGCCACGCGCCTGCAGGTGACCCTCAAAACGCGAGTCAAACTGATCGACCATACCACCAACAAGGAAGTCTGGAACAAGGATTTCACCGCGACCGGCGACTATTCGGCGGCGGCGGGTCCTGACGGCCGGCTGCTGGGACTGGAAACAGCTCTGGAAAACCTGACCGACGATCTCTTGCTGGAAACGGTTTCCGCGTGGTAATTTTGTTATTTCAATCACTTCCGAGGTGAAACCGATATCATGGAAGATTTTATACTGGGTGCGTACGTATTCTCGCTGAGCATCCTGTTCTTGTTCGGGTCTCACGGCTTCGTGATGATCTACTACTACTTCAAGAACAAGGACAAGAGGCCCGTCGGGAAGACACTCCTGGACGACAAGCCCATGGTGACCGTCCAGCTCCCGGTGTACAACGAATTGTATGTCGTAGAGCGACTCATCGACGCGGTTTGTGCCCTCGACTATCCCAAGGACCGCCTGGAAATCCAGGTCCTCGACGATTCGAACGACGAGACAGTGGATATTGTCGCCGCCATCACCGCCGCCAGGCGCGAGGAAGGCTTCGACATCATACAGATTCGCCGGGAAGATCGTGTCGGCTTCAAGGCAGGCGCTCTTCGTTACGGGATGGAAACGGCCAAGGGCGAGTTCCTTGCCATTTTCGACGCCGACTTCGTTCCCCGCCCGGAATTCCTTTCCGCAACGCTGAGTCACTTCACCGACGAGCGCATTGGAATGGTGCAGACCCGCTGGGAACATCTGAACAACGAGTTTTCTCTGCTCACGCGCGCCCAGGGCATCGCCCTCGACGGGCATTTCGTGATCGAGCAGCAGGTCCGGAACAAGTCCGGATTCTTCATCAACTTCAACGGCACGGCCGGTGTCTGGCGCCGGTCCTGCATCGAGGATGCAGGCAACTGGGAAGCAGACACACTGACCGAAGACCTCGACCTAAGCTACCGCGCGCAGTTGCGCGGCTGGCGTTTCGTGTTTCTCAACGACGTGACGTCGCCCGCGGAACTGCCCTCGGAAATCAATGCGCTCAAGTCGCAGCAGTTCCGCTGGACGAAGGGAGCCATCGAGACCGCGCGAAAGATCCTTCCCCGCGTCTGGAAGTCGAAACTTCCGCTTCGCGTCAAGCTGCAGTCAACCGTGCATCTGACCAACAACCTGGTATTCCCCTTCATCCTGCTGACCGGCATTCTCAACGTGCCCCTGGTTTTCATCAAGCACTCCGGGCGGCATGAGACGTTTTTTGCATTCATGTCCATTTTTGTTCTGGCCTTCATCAGCTCCTTCCTGTTCTATCTCTATTCACAGAAGGATGTTTACGTTGACTGGAAGAAGCGCATCTTTCTTTTTCCGCTGTTCATGTCCGGCAGCATGGGCTTTTCGGTCAACAATACCCGGGCGGTGCTCGAGGGACTGTTCAACCGCAAGAGCGCGTTCATCCGCACGCCGAAGTTCCATATCGAGACGGACAAGGACACGTGGAAAAACAAGAAATACCGCGCCGCCGGACGGAAGGTCTCGTTTTCCGTCGTATTCGAACTCGCGCTGGCGCTGTACTGCTTCGTCGGTGTTGTCGCTTCGATCTGGTTTCTCGAGATCGCAGCGCTCCCCTTCCAGTTGCTCTTCTTCTTCGGCTTCGGCTTGGTCGGTCTGCTCTCGATCCGGCATGCCGTCGGTCCCGATGGTGCGTGATCACCAAGAGAGCGTGTGATCACCTTCTCCGCAGTCAACGCCAGCTATCACCATGTTCGATGATATCGCCGCGCTTGAGCGTCACGTTGCCGCCAACCCTGCCTCGCCTCTGTTCGCGAGGCTTGCGTCGCTATACATCGACGGCAACCGTCCCGCCCAGGCGCTGAAACTGTGCCTGCAGGGCAACCGTCTGCATCCGGATTATCCGACCGGGCTACTCATGACTGCCCGTGCACAGATCATGCTGCGGCAGTACAGCGACGCGCGGCAGACGCTGCAGGAATTGCTTCGGCTGCTGCCGTCCTGCCGGGCCGCACAGAAGCTCGGCGAACGCATGACCGAATTGGAGCTGGAATACCCACCGTATGCAGGCACCGCGACGGTGCTGATTTCGATGCAGGAAGTCGCACGCGAGGCGGGAGCCGACCGTCGCCTTCAGTGGAGTCATCAAGACGACATTCTTCCCGGCATCGAGCATTTTGCCGCACGTACGGAAGCCGATGAACCGCCTGAGGAATCAGGCCCGCGCATCACGGAAAAGGTCCCACCCCTGTTCGATCTCGGCGACCTTGCCCGACGGCTCGAAGGTGCACGAATCCCTGCGTTGCCCGAGGAACGTGAGGAAGAGTCGCAAGCGGACGAAGCTCCTCCGACCGAAGAAATCAATCTCGGATCGCGTCCGGTGACGGAAACGCTTGCCGCGATCTATGAACAGCAGGGACGTCTGCAGGAGGCGATGGAAGGTTATCAACGCCTCGCAATACTCCAGCCCGGACACCGGCAGCAATTCGAGGCGAAGGTGCAGGAGCTTCGCCTCCGTCTCCTTCAGCAGCAACAGCAGTAACAACACAACGGAGTAAACCCATGCTGAATCCTGATCATGCCATGTTGGTCGTCATCGACGTGCAAGGCAAGCTTGCGGAGCTGGCCTGGCGGGCGGAGGCGATACAGAAGAACATCCGCATTCTCGTCGAAGGCATGAAGGTGCTCGAGGTTCCCGTCGTTGCGACGGAACAGTATCCGAAAGGACTGGGACCGACCGTCCCCTCCATTGCGGAAATCCTCGGCGACGCACCGGTCATCGAGAAGGACACCTTCAGCTGCTGCGGGGATTTCGCCTTCGAGAAGCACATGCTGGAGATACACAAAACCGACGTGATTGTCTGCGGTATCGAGACGCATGTCTGCGTGTACCAGACAACACGGGATCTTCTGGCCCTCGGGTACAATGTGCATCTGGTTACCGATGCCGTCTCCAGCCGTACCGAAGAGAACTGGCGTCTCGGCATCGACGTCTGCGCCGAGCTTGGCGCGAAGAAAACCGGGACGGAGATGGTCCTGTTCGAAATGCTGCAGCGCTCCGGCACCGAGCAGTTCAAGGCCATCTCGAAGCTGGTGAAATAGAAATCCTCTCCTGGAAGGAGAGGGTTCTCATGCCTTGCTGACCTCACCCCCCGGCCCCCTCTCCTGGAAGGAGAGGGGGTGAATGGAATGAAAACAAAAGGGCTGCCCGTGCGGGCAGCCCTTTTGTTTTACGTTTGGAGGGCTCAGCTCTTGGGTTTGAACTGGGCGTCGTCGATGTCGGTGTTGTGCTTGTAGGAGGTAATGGTTGCCTTCATGTTCATGCCGGGATTTTCGACCGTGATCGAGAACGGCAGCATCAGGCCGTCGACCTGGCGGTAATCGCCGATGGTTGTGGTGCTGCTCATCGGACCCTGCGGGGTTTCGGCGGTCTGCACCTTGCCGACGAGCAGAAAGCGTTCGGCGTCGATGTGCAGTTCCTCGCTGTCGAATTTCTTCTTCAGCTGCAGCACATAGACGACTTTTCCGTTGATCTCCTTCTTCTCGGTCACGGTGGGCTGGTAGCCGAGTTCCTTCCAGCGCAGCAGGGAGTTGAACTGCTCGCTCTCGAGCGTCTTCGCGAGTTCGTCGCCGGCGAGTTCCGCTGTCGGCTGCATCGGCTGCCGCGACCAGGCCTTCTCGCCGTTCACCCACTGCTCGCTTTCCATGATCTGCGCGCCGCCACCCATATCGATGGAAAGCGTGAGCAGCTGGTATTTCTTGTTCGGAGCTTTTTCCATTTCCTTGAGAGAACCTTCGGCGGTCGCCGGACCGAAGGAAATACTCACGTCGCCCTCGGTGACGCGGGAAGTGATCTTCTCCAGCGTCGCGCGGCCGCCCAAGGCCTCGATGCTTTTTTCCATCAATGTCGGACCATCGATATCGACCGCGAAGCTCTGGGCGGCGGAGACGGGGTTCATATCCGTGTCGTACATGCGCACTTCACCCAGGGCGGACAGCGGTTCGCGGATCACGCTGGCGTCTCCGACGGCGAGGAAGGCGATGCGATCCGTCGTCAGATACTTCCGTGCTATGTTCTGAATGTCGTTGGGAGTGACCTTCATCAGGTTGCTGACGTAGGTCTTGTAGTAATCCTTCGGGAGGTTGTAGAGGAAGATGTTCTGCACCATGGTGGCGATGCTGCTGGCGCTTTCGAGTCCGAGAAGGAAGCGACCCGCCGCGTACTGCTTGTGCATGTCGAGGGTTTCTTCGTCGATCGGCTCGTTGCGCATGCGCTCCATTTCGAGCAGGATCTGCGTGAAGGCCGAATCGGTGGCGACGCGGCGCACGCTGGCGGAGGCCTGCCACAGGCCGGTGCTCTTTCGCGGTTCGAAGGTGCTGTATGCGCCGTAGGTAAAGCCATGCTTCTCGCGGAGGTTCGCGAAGAGGCGTCCGGAGAAACCGCCGCCAATAATGGAGTTCATCACCGATGCAGGGATGTAATCGGGATTGCGGCGCTCGATGCCGGTGACCTGTGCGGTGATGGCGGTCTGCGTCTGTGTCTTGCCGAGGTCGACCAGGTGCACTGTGCGACCGTCAATGCCCGCCGGCTTCGGGAAATTGTCCGATGGGAGCGTCCCCTTCTTCCAGCTTCCGAAATACTTCTTGATGACTGGAAGGATTTCCTTCAAGGTCACGTCACCCACGATGGCAAGTGACGCATTGTTCGGGATGAAATATTTCTCGTGGAAGTCGACCAGCGCGCTGCGCGTGGTGTTCTCGACGTCCTCTTCGATGCCGAAATGCGAATACGGATGCGGGGCATAGCCGACTGTGATCTGCAGGCGGCCCATGACTGCGTCGGGGTCGCGCTTGACGGTCTTGAGGCCGGAGAGCGACTGCTTCTTCATCTTGTCGAGTTCGTCCTCGGGGAAGGTCGGATTGTACAGCGCGTCGGTCATCAGCGCGAGCAGCTTGTCCATGTTCTTTTTCAGGCCCGAGCCCGAAAGGGACATCTGGTCGTCGGCCGCGCCGGCGCCGATGCTGAGGCCGAGCTGGTCCTCTTCCTGGGCGAACTGCAGCTTGCTGCGCGTGGTGGTGCCGGCGGTGAGCAGTTCGGTCACCGAGGAGGCGATGCCGGAGACATCACCGTC
Source organism: Bacteroidota bacterium (assembly GCA_018224415.1). Classification (GTDB taxonomy): domain Bacteria; phylum Bacteroidota; class Ignavibacteria; order SZUA-365; family SZUA-365; genus SZUA-365. The sequence continues at coordinate 35,397 of JAGTUZ010000078.1, forward strand.
GTATTCCGAGCCTGATTTCACGAGCAGGCGGAAGGTGACCACGGGCTGGGCGGTGTTGGTGACCACAAACACCTTCAGGCCGTTGTCGAGCGTGGTCTCGTTGTAATCGGGGAAGGACGCCTTCGGGGCGGGACCCGGTTCCGGTTTCTTTGACCGGTCGATCTGTGCGTGCAGCTGGGCTCCGACGAACAGCAGGAGCGCCGACAGCAGGAGAAAACGAAACGATTTCATGATGGTCTTATCCTGTAATTCGTGGAGTTTCAGCTGTTTTTATCCATGACGACGTACTTGACGACGTTCTTGCGGTCGGCGCGGAGGTAGGTGTTGGCCACGCGCTTGACATCGTCGCGCGTCACGACCATGTACTTGGCGAGTTCCTCGTTCACCAGCTTGGTGTTGCCGCGGAACAGCGAGGCCTGGGCCAGCTGCCGGAGCTTGCCGTCGAGCGAGAGAAATCCCGCGGTGAACTCGGTCTCCTTCGCGTTGCGCACCTTCTGGAATTCCTCTTCGGAGATGCCGTCCTTCTGCACTTTCGCGATCTCGTCGGCGATGGCGCCGGCGACGGCATCGAACTCGATGCCCTGGTTCAGGATGGCGATGAAGGCGAACATGCCCGCCTTGTCGAGCGGCACGCCGAAGCTGGAGGCCTGGATGGCCAGCTGCTCGCGGTCGACCACGCGCTGGTACAGGCGCGAACTCTTGCCATCGGACAGCACGCTCGCGAGGAATTCCAGCGCGTAGGCGTCGGGATTACGGTAGTCCACGGTCACATATGATTCGATATAGGCAGGCAGCGGGGTGACTTCTTCCTCGATCACCACCGTGCGCGCTTCCTTCTGCTCCGGAATGACCACGTCACGGCGCTGCGGTGTGGGTCCGGAGGGAATGCTTCCGAAATAGTCCTCGATCCATTTTTTTGTCTGCTTCACATCGAGGTCGCCGCCCACGACGAGGCAGGCATTGTTCGGCAGATAATATGTGCCGTGGAATTCACGGAATTCCTCGATCGAGGCGCTGTTGATGTCCTGTGCCACGCCGATGGGCATCCATTCGTAGGACGAGCCCTTGAACGTGGTCTTGAACAGATTGTCGCCGATAGTGCCGTACGGCCGGCCTTCATAGCGCTGCTTGAGTTCTTCCTTCACGACCTTCCGCTGCGTCTCCACACCAAGGGAGTCGATGACCAGATGCATCATGCGCTCGGATTCGATCCAGAGCGCCAGCTCGAGCTGGTTGATGGGCACCTTGAAGAAGTAATCGGTCTGGTCGAAACTCGTCGACGCGTTGAGCACGCCTCCGGCCGCGGTGATGAGCTTGTCGATACGGCCGCGTTCGATGTTTTTTGTGCCTTCGAACATGAGATGTTCGAAAAAATGCGCGAAGCCCGTGCGTCCGGTGACTTCGTCTTTCGACCCGATGCGATAGAGCAGATAGGTCATGGCCGTCGGAGCGGTCCGGTCCACATGAAGGATCACGGTCAGGCCGTTATCCAGCTTGTATTCCTCGAACGGGACGGGCTTGAAGCTCTGGGCCTGCAGTCCGGCCGCGAGCAGCAGCAGGAGCGGGAGAAAAATCCATCGTTTCATGAGAGAAACCTCGATGAGTATTGCAGTGAAGTTTGGTATCTGATGTCGAGTGCCCCGGGAGCCGGGGATGTCCGTGTATGGTCTCGATCTCTTGTCCGGATCGTCGCCGGTCTCACACCGAAGTCTGCAGGGAGGGCAGATCGAGCAGTTCACGAATTTCGTGAATGACATGATCGGCCAGGCCGAGATATTCCCTGCCGAGCGTCGTTTCCACGGCGGCGCAGATCATGCCCGCGTTTTTCGCCGATTCGATGCCGAGTGGCGCGTTCTCCACGACCAGGCAGTCGTCAGGGGACAGGTTCATGTGAAACATGGGTGCGAGGTAGGGGTCCGGGTGCGGCTTGGCGCGAGGCACCTCGTCGCCGGTGATGAGGAAATCAAACAGGGCGCGTTGTTCCTCGCCGAGGGCGGTTTCCATATTCATTTTTGACGACGCCGTGACCAGCGCCGTGCGGAAGCCGCGATCACGCAGCGTGGCGATCACCTCGAACACATGGGGGAAATAGGTCACGCGCACGATCGAGCGGTAGTATTCGCGCTTGCGGTCGATGAAGGCCTCGTGTTCCGCGGCTGGCAGCGTCACCCCGGCTTCCGCGAGAAAAGTCGGCAGGATCTCGCGCGAGGCGCGTCCCTCATGCAGCAGCACCGAATGCTCGGACACGCTGCCGCCGAGTTCCTGAAACATCTTGTCCCAGGCCAGATAATGGTAGTGGAGGGTGTCGGCGATGACGCCGTCGAGGTCGAAGAAAACTGCCTTGATCATAGGGAGCGTCGAAGTCTCACATCAGTGGCTACAGACTAATAATCTACGAAGAAAGACGGGAAAAGTTGTGGGGAAAAGAGGGGGACAAGGGATGGAGGAGTAAGGGAGAGAGGGTGCGGAGGACGCAGTGAAGACATTTACCGCGGAGGCGCGCAGAGGAACGCAGAGGAAAGGTCATTGCATCACGGGAAGGAGCAGGGTCAGGATGACCCAGATCTGCACGAGGGTGAGCGCGATGCCGGCGGCGGCGCCGGCGAGCACTTGGGGGAGGGTGTGGGCGCGAAGTTCGACGCGGGCCCAGCCGAGCAGGGCGGCGAGGGGCAGCGTCCACAGCAGCGTCCATCCAAAAAGGGGGAAGAGGAAGACCAGCGGACCGGTGAAGCCCATCATGTGCGCGCTGATCTTCCAGCGCAGGTTGATGGCGTTGAGGATGAGCGTGTTGAGGAGAAAGCACCACATCAGTCCCCAGACGAACACCGAGGCGTTGAGGAAGAGCAGCATCATCAATCCACCGAGAGAGAACAGGGCGCTCACCAGGTAGGGTCCCGTGCGCTGCAGGCGCTCGGGCACGTCGTAGGCGGTGACCTTCTCCATTTTCCGCAGGTAGAGCACATACACCATCTGCAGCACACCGGCGCATGCCGTCGCCACCACCCACACCACGATGCGGTGGAAGATACTACCGTGTTCGTATGCCGCGACCAGCAAGGCAAACACCACCGCCGCGATGGTCGGGGGAATCAGGACAAGCGAAAGGTTGTGCGCGAAGCGCTCCCGGTTTGTACTCATAGTGCAAAGATAGGAAGAGGAACCGCGGATTACACAGATTACCTTGAATGTTATCCACCATTTCGGTACTATTCTCCCGATTACCCATTTCAGACAGGTACCCACAATGCGCCGCACACATCACGTACTCGTGCTCATCCCACTATTGGTTGGTGTGCTGTCCGCACAGCAGTCCACGTTCGATCCCTTTCCGGTGTTTGACCGGGGATCGATGCATCTGACGATATCGATGAACGGGCAGCTGGGAGCTTCGGCGGCCGAGGGTCCCTACGGCCTGTTCTGGCCCGCGCCCGGCCTCTCCGATGACCGTACGCGCGGCCTCTGCTACTCGTCGACGCCGGTCATGGTCGGACGTGTGAACGGCGAACTGCGCGTGTCGGCGAGCTACTACCGCGACGCGTTTGTCACCGGTCCGGTCATCGGCGGAAAACCGGTTGTCGACCCGACGGATCCTTTTTTCCGGGCATACACGATCGACTGGGGCAACACTGAAACCACGGATTATTCCGAGTGGCCAATCTCCATCGGCGCTCCGGGAACGGACGCGAACCTGCCGTATTTCTACGGGCCTTCGCAGATGTACTGGGTGATGAACGATCTCGACACGGCGGGGATGCACGAGTACAATGGCAACGATCCGATGGGACTGGAAATGCGCTGCCTCCTGTACACCCCTTGGCCGGGAGCGGCGCGAGAGAACACCCTGCTCCTGCAAGTCACCTATATCAACCATGGACGTGACAGCATCCGCGACGCGTACGCCGGCTATTTCATGGACGTCGAGCTGCGCGACGCGCTGAACGATCTTCCTGGGTCGGACTCCGTGCGGGACATGGTGTATGCGTACCAAGGCAGCCTTAACGTGAAGGAAGAAGGTTTGCCCGTGGCATTCGGCATCGCCATGCTGCAGACTCCGATGGTTGCGGCAGCTGGGGACAGCGCCCGCTGGTTCGCCGGCTGGAAGAACAACGCACGAAACATCCCTGTCACGGCGGCCGTGGCACCGTTGAAAAGCAGCTGGGGAGGAGCGGCTTCCGAACCCATCAGGGAACCTGCACTGGGAAGCGATGCGGCCGAGCGCTGGCTCGCGCTCATGCAGGGCCGGGGCAGCGGCGTGGATGTCATCGATCCGATCACCGGTAAGCCTTCGCGATTCTGGTTTTCCGGTGATCCTGCGAGTGGTGAAGGCTGGGTGCCGGACGACGGTCTTTTGCTTTCGGATGATCGGAATATCAGTCAGCATGCGGCGGACCAGCGAATACTGATCTCGGCCGGACCTTTCGATTTCGCCCCAGGCGACACGCAGCAGGTCACCTACGCATTCATCGTTGCACGAGGCGCCTCGCCGACGGCAGCAGTGCACGAACTGCGTGACCGCGCGGACTTCTGGAAGGCAGCCTTCCGGGAACGTTCCCTCGCCACAGCCTATACCAGCGCGACCGTGCGGCCGCCCACCGCGGCCTCCACACCGGGACAGATCGAAGTGAACGCACGTGTGGCGGCACTGGCCGCCGACCTGCGCGTCGAGGTTACCGATGGGGCTGGGAGCATCATCGCCTCCGAGCCGTTGGATCGCTTTACTTCCGGATCGGACTATCTGTATCGCAAGGTGTTGGTCCTCCCCACAGCCGGTCCTGCCGGAGTGAATGTGTCGTTCGTCGCAGAGGCGGAGGGGGAATCGTTGCGTCTTCCCGGTCGCGTGTCCATGCCGATTTCCGGAAGCGTGGATCTCGAGGGCATTGTCATGCTCGAGGAGGGCGATGACAATGGCCGCGTGGCGCCGGAGGACGATGCGAAGTGGTTTCCTCGTTTCGTGAACCGCACAGCGCATGTGTACGAAATCTTCGCGCAGTCGGCGTTGCTGCCCACGGCGCAGTGGCTGCACGTCGACCCACTGCCAGCCAACAGCGTCCATCCCGCCACACCGGATGCATGGCAACCGGAAAATGGGTATGCCCGGCTCTGGGCCGATTCGCTTGTCGTGGGCCGCGACAGCATCCTCTATCGCTATGATCTGTACGATCCCGCTCGCAACGTCTTGTGGGAGCGGCAGAACTGGATTCCTGTCGACAGTGCGGCGGAAGAATGGTACGACGTGCTGATGACGCAGGTGCGCGGGAGTTCGGACGAACGGCCGGGTGTGCGCCTGGTCGATCTCGGCGCGCTGCAGGACAAATGGTATGTCCTCTCCGTCAGTGGTTCGCCCATGGACCGGCGTCTCGCCCTGCATGATTCGACCACGGGCGTCGCGTATTTCACGGATTACGGTCTGGATGTTTTCCAGGGAGCACTGCCCGTGACCGATGGTTTCCGCGTGGTGCGGGGAACGATATCGAAACCGTATGCCGGCACGAACGCGGTCACGAATGCAGACCTATATGTCTTTAATCCGCGACACGTGATGCTTGCGCGCAGCCAAAAAAACGCCATAAATGACGCCGTGGTCTCGCGTCCTTCCCCCATGCCGCTGACCGAGTGGACGTCGGTGCGCGTCGACCTGCCCGCGTCGGGAACGCTGCGTGCGGAGGTCTGGAACCTGATCGGCCAGCGCGTGAAGGTGCTGCGCGACGGTGCGGTCGATGCCGGCCGGCACCTGCTGCTGTGGGACGGCTATTGGAGTGACGGGCGTCCCGCCGAGACAGGGATGTATCTCCTGCGCATCGTGGCGGGCGGCGGCGAGGTCACGCGCAAGATCATCGTGCTTCGCTGACCCACCGCTCGAGCACGCCCCGGTCTTCCGCGGTCAGCTCCGCATCCCCGTGCAGGAGGAGGTAGGAGGGCAGGGGCATCGAGCCGTCCTCGAGCACTTCGAGGATTTCCTGCTTCATGTGATAGCGCTTCTGCGTTTCGAGCGACTCCCATTCCGAAAAATTGAGATGCGCGCGGCCTTCGCGCACATGCCCGCCGACAAGCCAGCCCATGGGATTGACATAGCTGTACCACGGCCAGACGGTTTCGTTGGAATGGCAGTCGTAGCAGGCGCGGCGGAGCACCGCCTTCATCTCGGGCGCCGCCGCGATTTCGGCGCGGACGGGGGGATTGTCCCGCTCGGGCTGGAAGAACTGGATGATCACGAACACTCCGAGCAGGGAGAGCAAAACGATGCGCAGTGCGCGTTTCATGTTTCCTCCAGAATGCTGTTGTCTTTGATGAGCAGGGTGCCGCCGTCTTCCACACGCAGGTGCACATGTCCGGTGCAGATGACGTTCGCGCCGAAGCGGACATCGCCCTCGAGACGCAGCGACGCGCAATCGACCAGCGATGGCGCTCCGCGCGGGAAGCGCTCTTCGAGTTGCGAGACAAAACGGTAGTACTGTTTGTCGAGCATCACGTCGAGATGCGGCAGGGCGCGGACGGGATTGGGGACGACGCGGAAATCCTCCGTCAGCATGTAGGCGTCGGACCAGACGGCCAGCAGGTCGTCGGTGGTTTTCACTGGCGCGAAACGGCCGCGGGGCACGCGCAGCGCGGCCGCACGGTCGAAGAGCGAGATGGCCGCGCCCATGGCCGTTTCGAGCTGGTACACCGCCGGGGAGGACGGATCCCGCGGATCGAGCGTCTTGGCGTTGCGGATCAACGGCAGGGGAAGGATGCCATCGTAGCGATCGAGCGTTTCCCGCAGCGAGGGGAGATGCACCCACAGGCTGTTGGTGTTGAAATACCGGTACAGCGAGATGTCCTGGAATTCGTCGCGCTCCTCGTCGGGACACTGCGCCGACTCGCGCAGCGTCAGCCGTCCGTCCTTGAGACGCGCGAGATGTCCGCCCTTGCGGTCGGCGGGCGTACGGTCGGCCACTTCCATCATGAACGGAAGCCGCTCCTTCGCGAAATAGCCGAGGATCTCCAGGTCCATCACCGCGCCGAGGTTGTCGGCATTGCTGATAAACGCGTATTCATATCCGTTGTCCAGGAGCCGGTCCAGCAGTCCCGACGTCACCAGCGCGGTGTAGATGTCGCCGTGGCCCGGGGGACACCATTCGAGGTCGGGATGCGCTTCCGACACCGCCGGCGCGAAGTCCCCGGCCAGCACCTTCGGCACGCGATGCTGCAGGAAGTCGAAGGGCAGGCCGGTGGCGATTTCGGGATATGCCGCGAGGGCTTCCAGGCTGTCGGGGCGGGTATGCTCGCTGTTCATCAGAAGCAGCGGCACCGGGTGGCCGTCGCGTTCGTGCAGATGCTCGATCTGCCGCGCGATGATGTCGATGAAGCGCAGGCCGTCCTTGACCGGAATCAGGCTTTTCGCCTGCTCGAGGCCCATGCTCGTTCCCAGTCCGCCATTGAGCTTGATCACCACCGCGCGTCCGAGGGCGGCGCGGCCCTGCTCACCGTACCCGCTGAGAGCCTCAGCGTCGGGCACGGCGTCGACCGGGTCGATCTGTGAACGGCTGATGGCGCCCGTCGAGCCGCTGAGCAGCTGCAGGAAATTGCGCTTGAACATCCCCGTGACCAGCGGGTGGCTGCCCGCCGCGCGCAGCTTCTCCTCGAACGGACGAAAGGCGGAAAGGAGGTCTCCGGTGTATTCGGACATGATGCAATGCGTTCGTGAGACAAGTCGTACCGGAAAGGTACGAAAGGGGGGGGAGGAACGGAAGGGGTGGAAGAAGCAAACCCGGTCGTCAAGCAGGGTGCTCGTCAAGTAGGGTTGGTTGTCGGTACCATCCGGTGGCGCAGGTGGAAGAATAAATCGTTCGTGATCAGGCGCGCATCCGGATCGTCACGTCATCCCAAAAACGGATTTGACAATCTGCATGGAATGACTTACCTTGGCAGAGTATTTAAGATTATAGTGTCGGTTAAAGAAAGTATCGAGTTATCTGCACTGATGACCGGCTGTGGGGCGTGCCCGCCGCAGGGTTGCATTATCTGGCGTTCACAGAGAGAGGAGATTTGTGGTGTATCGAATAGGTCGTGTTGTTATTTGTCTGCTGCTCTTCCATGCGTTGCCGGGCTGCACGACTGAGCCACAGCCGATAATCCCGATTATCCCGATAGAGCCGGAGCCGGTCGACACGACAACGCATGAATACGCATGGGAATACCATTATTTCGGGTCAAGTCAAATCGCTTCGAGCTTCTTCCGGGATGTATATGTATCCGCGGAAAATGACATCTGGATGGTCGGGTATATTGAGCCGGACTCGACGCTTCCTTCCACACCGCATGGCTATACGTGCACGTTTATCAACGCCATTCATTTTGACGGGAAGGACTTCACCTCTTATTGCATGGAGGGAATGAAGTTGAATGGAAATGTGAATTCCGTGCATGTGTATGGGGTCACGGGGCGCGATGCGTCGGTGCTTCTGGTGGGATCGCTGGGCATAACCGAATTGTATAAGGACACTATGATTTTCCACGATCTGCGGGAATTGAGTGGTCAGTGGCTGGGGTACGAAAAAATCACCAAGACAAAATTCGGGAATCTGCTCCTGCATGGAGGGAACGGGTTTCTTGCAAGGATCGAACAGGATCATCCGACCGCCCCAATAGCTCTGACCCGGATTCCACTACCGACCGAAGTCGCGGTTGCCACGGTCACGGAGGTGACCGAAAGTGAGTACTATATCGGTTGCTGGTGGATGGATTCGAGCGAGTATCACTTCTATCATTGGAAGGATGGCGTCCTCGATGAGTTGGAGTACTCGAGGGTCGGTCCCTATTCAAGAACGTTCTGCACGGGGCTGTGGTCGAGCGACGAATTTGTCTTCGGGGCGAACCCGCCGTACCTGTATCAACGCTCGATCGCCGATACCACGAATTGGCAATTCATCGAGATGAACGCGAGTTTGGGTGTGCCCGCAATCGGAGTCCCCATGGCAATGGCAGGGCGGGCAAACAACGATATATTCATTGCCGGGCAGGTGGGTACGGTCATTCATTACAACGGAAGATCCTTCCATCAATACGAAGAATTCCAGGACCCCGCCCTCGACGCTCAATTCTTCAATGTCAAGGTCACGAATAATCGAGTGTATCTGGTCGGCAAATGCAGAGTGGCTGGTCGGGCCCGGGCCATGCTGATCATTGGTACGCGAAAACGCTGAAGGAATTACCATCCTCGAAACACTTGACGGCAACTCTCCAACCCATTCAGCCCGGGTACGGAGATTTCGCGTCACCCTCACCCATTTTTTGCGATCGCCTGTAGACTCTCGCGGTTTGCCTCGATGGTGCGAGCGATGTCTTCGTCGCTGTGCATGATCGAGAGGAAGGCCGCCTCGAACTGCGACGGGGCGAGGTAGATGCCGCGCTGCAGCATCTCGGAGAAGTAGCTGCCGTAGATGCCGGTGTCGCAGGTCTTCGCGTCGTCCCAGTTCGTGACTGGGCGCTCGGTGAAGAACAGCGTGAACATCGAACCCACGCGGTTGCTCACATACGGCAGGCCCAGCTCGTCGAGATTCGTCTGTATGCCGGCGACCAGCGTGGCGGCACGGGCCTCGAGTGTGGGATAGAGTTCCGCGTCCTCGGTGAGGATGCGAAGGGTTTCGAGTCCGGCGGTCATGGCAAGCGGATTGCCGGAGAGCGTGCCGGCCTGGTACATGGGACCGGCGGGCGCGACCATCTCCATGATGTCGCGGCGTCCGCCGTAGGCGCCGACGGGGAGTCCGCCGCCGATGATCTTGCCGAGCGTGGTCAGGTCGGGCGTGACGCCGAACAGCTGCTGCGCGCCACCCGGGGCCACGCGGAAGCCGGTCATCACTTCGTCGAAAACGAGCAGGATACCCTCGCGCGTGCAGAGGTCGCGCAGTCCTTCGAGGAAGCCGTCGGCCGGGGGAACGCAGCCCATGTTGCCGACCACGGGCTCGAGGATCACGCAGGCGATCTGGTCGGGGAAGGCCTTCACCAGCGCCTCGACGGAAGCGAGGTCGTTGTAGCGCGCGGTGAGCGTGTCGCGTGCGGTGGCCGGGGTGACGCCCGGTGAATCGGGCAGTCCCAGCGTGGCCACGCCGGATCCCGCCTTGATCAGGAAGGAGTCGGCGTGTCCGTGATAGCAACCCTCGAACTTCAGGATTTTCTCGCGATGCGTGAACGCCCGGGCGAGGCGGATGGCCGACAGCGTCGCCTCCGTGCCGGAATTCACCATGCGCACCATTTCGATGGAGGGCACCATGTCGATGATCTTCCGGGCCAGCTGGTTCTCCAGCTCGGTCGGCGCGCCGAAGCTGGTCGCCCTGTCGAGCTGCGCGTGCAGCGCGGCAACGACGCGCGGATGCGAGTGGCCGAGGATGAAGGGTCCCCAACTGCCGATGTAATCGATGTATTCGTTGCCGTCGACGTCACGGAGCTTCGAGCCGGAGGCCGACTCCATGAACACGGGCTGTCCGCCCACGGCGCGGAACGCGCGCACGGGGGAGTTGACGCCGCCGGGCAGCAGCGTCAACGCTTCGCTGAAAAGGGTCTTGCTCTTGTTCATTCTTCCTTGGATTCGGGATATAGGTCTTCTTTCATCACCATCACGTCTCCCTGCAGCGCCGTGACGATGTTGCGGAGGTTGTTCATTTCTTTCTGGAACTGCTTGAGCGTCTCGCGCAGCTCGGCCACTTCGGAACGCAGGGAAACGCCGCCTTCGGCGGGTGTTTCGCCCTCCGCCGCGGAGTCGTCGTAGATGAAGAAACGGTGGCGGTAGCGCGTTTCCTTCTGACCCAACGCGCGCGGCGCTTCCTCGATGTATGGATTGTCACGGTTGAGCAGGCTGTCCATGGTCTGCTGCGCCGCCTCCATCGAGGAGAAGGTGAACTGCCGTCCCGAGCGCGCGCGGATCTCGCCGGTGGTCTGCGGACCGCGGAGCATGAGAATGCTCATGGCCGCCGCCTGCGCGGGCGAAAGGCCGAGGCCGTTCTGTCCGGCCCGGTGCATGTACTTGAGCGTGCGGCCGGTGCCCGAGGCGAAAGCCACCAGTCCCTTGCCGCGCAGCTCGGTCAGGGCGTCCTCGACGATGTCATCATCGAATTCGACCACCGGTTCGCGGCTGGATTTCTGGTTGCAGGCGTTCAGAAGGGCATTGAGCGTCATCGGGTAGTATTCCGGAGTCGCCTGGCTTTTTTCAATCAGCGCGCCGAGCACGCGGATCTCTTCCGTCGTCAGGATCGGGAGCGGCTGTGACATGCGGTTCTCTCTCGTTCGTGGCGGTTCATTTCATTTCAGGAGCCTTGCGGCTTCCTTGGCGAAGTAGGTCAGCATCATGTCGGCGCCGGCGCGCTTGATACCGATGAGTGATTCCATCATCACGCGATCATGATCGATCCACCCGTTCAATGCGCCGGCCTTGATCATCGCGTACTCGCCGCTCACCTGGTAGGCGGCCGTGGGCATGCCGAACTCGTCCTTCACCCGGCGGATGATGTCGAGATACGGACCGGCGGGCTTGACCATGACGATGTCGGCGCCTTCCTCGATGTCGATGGCCACCTCGCGAATAGCCTCGTCGCTGTTGGCGGGGTCCATCTGATGCGAGCGCCGGTCGCCGAACGCCGGCGCGGAATCGGCCGCGTCGCGGAAGGGACCGTAGTAGCCCGAGGAGTACTTGGCGGCATAGGACATGATCGGCAGATTGGTGAAGCCGCTGTCGTCGAGCGCGGCGCGGATGACCGCCACGCGGCCGTCCATCATGTCCGACGGCGCGACCATGTCGGCCCCCGCCTCGGCATGCGAGAGGGCTTCCTTCGCGAGCAGCTCCAGCGTGGCGTCGTTGACGATTTCCTCGCCGCGCACGATGCCGCAGTGTCCGTGCGAGGTGTATTCGCACATGCACACGTCGGTGATCACCACCAGCTGCGGCACGGCCTTCTTGATCTTGCGCACCGCTTCCTGCACCACGCCGTTCGGGTCCCAGGCCTCGGAACCGGTTTCGTCCTTGTGCTTCGGGATGCCAAAGAGAATGATCGCGGGGATGCCGAGCTTGAAGACCTCGCGCGACTCCTTCACCGCCTCGTCGACGGAGAGATTGAACACGCCGGGCATGGACTTCACTTCCCTGCGCACGCCCGAGCCGGGCACAACAAACAGCGGGTAGATGAAATCCTTCGGAGTGAGCACGGTTTCCCGCACCATCGAGCGCAGGCCCTCGGTCATACGCGTGCGCCGCGTGCGGATGAATTCGGTGTATGGGGTGAAAAAGGAATCGCCGGTCTGCATGGGCATTATGGATATTGGTGAACGGAAAACCTCGTATCATTCAAAAGTACGTTTCCCCGCGCAAAGGGGAAAGGGCGGGACGGGTTTTTCCCCAAAACGGATTCCCGCATGCGGTTGCATCGTCAAAATGGTATGAATATATTGCATACCGGAGGCAATCATGTCAAAAACAAAAATCGCCATCGCCGTCAGCCCGTCACTACTCGCGCGCCTCGACTCTATCGTGGCGGAGGGCGGCTACCCGAGTCGCAGCCAGGCGGTGGAAGCAGCGATCGAGGAGAAACTCCGGCGTCTCGATCGCTCCCGTCTTGCGCGGGAATGCGCGAAACTCGATCCGGAATTCGAAAAGGCCCTCGCCGAAGAGGGTATGGGACTGGAGCTTGAGGAATGGCCCGAATACTGAGAGGGGAGATACGATGGGCGGATCTTGATCCGGTGCGTGGCCAGGAAAAGGCGGGAAAACGTCCGGTGCTCATCCTGAGTCAGGATGTATTCAACGAACGCTCGGGCACCGTGATCGCGATGGCGATCACGAGTCAGGAAGGACGTGCCGGCTTCCCGTTGACACTCAAATTGGAAGATCAGACGCTGTCCAAAACCTCCTGGGTCAAGATCAGCCAGATACGCACGCTGTCTGTCGAGCGCATCGGTCGTCGCCTCGGACGCGTGTCCCCGGAGCAGATGGCCCTCATCATCGAAGGATTGAATGAAATCATCGACGGCTGATCAGGCCGTGATGCGGTCCACCACCCCGTGCGCGGACTTGATGCAATCTCCCACCGAAATCCCCCCGCGATAATTCGCGCAATAGTACAGACCGGGACGTGCTTCCTCGACGCGGTCGATCACGGCCATGCGCTCGAGATGCCCGTGCACGTACTGGGGGATGGCGTGCTTCCAGCTGGTGACGTGGATGAAATCGGGTTTCATCGGTGTACCCAGCAGCGCCTGCTGCTCGGCGAGCGCGGTCTGCGCGATCTCGTCGTCGGACCTGAGCGCCTCTTCGGGCTGCCGCATGCCGCCGATGAAGGTGGTCAGATGCACGCGTCCCTCGGGTGCGCGCTTTCGGAAGATGGTGCTGGAGAAGATAGTGCCGAGGATGCGGCGCTTCTCGACCTTCGGAATCAGGAAGCCAAAGCCGTCGAGCGGATGCATGCCCTCCGTTGGGGTGAAACCGGTGATGACCTCGGCCACGGGGGGATAAGGGATATCGGATAATACGGTCCCCAATTCCGGTGCGATGTCCTTGGAAAGTTCGGCCGCCGCTTCCGTCGGCGTCGCGATGATGACGTCGCGCGCTGTGGCGGTTTGCTCGGCACCGTCGTGGCGGTAGCGCACGATGTAGCGGTTGGAGCCTGCAGCGGCATTACCGGCCGCGATATCAGCCGCAGCTTCGTTGCCAGCCTCCGTGGAGCCCGCAGTCACGGCGAGCACATCCACGGAATGCAGTTTTTCGGTGAGGGCGTTCGCCAGCGCGTCGGTGAGCGTCTGCATGCCGTCGAGGAAGGAGAACATGCGGGCGGACTGTTTGCTCTCTTCGTTGCGTTTCTTGCGTTCCTTCGCGCCCTTGATCTGTCCCTTGATCAGGCTGCCGTATTTCTGCTCGAGTTCGAAGAGCTTCGGGAAGGCCGCGCGCACGCTGAGCAGATCGGGATCACCGGCGTACACGCCCGCCACGAAGGGATTGATCGCGTAGTCGAGAAACTCCTGGCCCAGCCGGCGACGGACGAAATCCGAGACGCTTTCCTGTGCGTCGGGTTTCGAGGGCGGAATGAAGGGTTCGCGGAACAGCCCAAGCTTGGCGTTCCAGGAGAAGAGCTTCGTCGCGAAAAACGCCGGTGGCGACATCGGCAGAGGAGTCAGCGCACCGTCACGGAGGATGTAGCGGTTTTTCGAA